>NZ_JBLWEX010000165.1:0-12887 GCF_048323875.1 Yersinia sp. LJYL362 | reverse complement strand
ATAATATTGCATCAATGACTGCACTTCCTAAATTATAATTTACCCGAATATAATTATCCTGCAACTGCTGCATTCCTACTTCGTCAGATGCAAGTAATAAAGTAAAGTTATCATAGTGTTGTGGGTTGTCAGTTACGGTAACATCATAGTCTCGACCCGGCAAACGGTCATCGACGATAATGCAGTTAGCGCCGAATGAATTCAATAATGTGGTGATGATAGAACGCACTTCTTCCGACGTTATATCTAATAATACCGTGACGCCATCCAATAATTTCTCTTGCTCCTCCTCCTGCTCATTTTGGATAGCAATCGTAACTCGGATTGTATAACGCGTACCTATATCGACTTTGCTACGAATCTCTAATTGGCCGTTTAATTTTTTACATAATTGGTTACATAAAAAGAATGTTAACCCCGAACTGTGATTGTACCTGTCGGCTAATGTTTGGCTGAGGAAAGGGTAATTAAGATTACTGATCTCTCCATCAGAAATACCCGCGCCCGTATCGGTAATTTGAATAATCAGTTGTTCCGGCTGCCCAGGCTCATGATCCACATTGAGTGTTATCTTACCGTAAGCCGTCGTAATAATAGAATAATGCAGCAGCAATGAAAGTATTTTACGCAATACTTTTTCATCACCAATGTAATTTTGGTCAAGATCAACAAGATAATGATTAAACAGCGTTAAGCCTTTCTGATTAATCGCTGGCAGCACCTCCAAAAGGAGCCCATCAATTAATGCCGACAGGGAGAAACTGTGCTGTTCTGGTTGCCAATCCTGAGTTTCCAAACGTGTCAGTAAGGTAATATTATCAATTAGCTCAATGATACTTGCAGATTGTTCTGCCAGTTTACTCGTTAATTCATGCAGCAACGCTGGGTTAGTGGTGTTTTGTAATTCTTTGGCCGTTTGATTGAGGTTGTTAATGGGTTGGTTCAGTTCAATTCCCAGATTGTGGATCATGAGTTTACGGGCTTGCAGGCTTTTGTCATATTCACGTCTTGCCTGTTGTAGGCGCTTATTGACCAAAACTTCTTTATCCTGATCATGGAGCAGGAAAAGATAGGTTTCAGGCGATATCTTGCTGCGGAACATTCTGATTTCGTAAACTTCATTATTCACTGTACCCTGAATCACCCCGTGGTGCTGTTCTGCCATATGGGCAATTTTTTGCAGATTAAGGTGAGGCATCAGGTTTTCGGCTATCTGATTACTGGCGACTACCGCATTGCTGCTGAAATTATAAACCAACAGTCCCTGTGGCAAGCTGGTAATAATTTCCTGACTCAGTGATTTTTGAGCCTCTAATTGGTCGAGCATATCAGTACTTGGGCGAACGAATTGGCGACGAATAAAATAGCCACCCAAAACAGCCAGAGCCAGCAACAATATATTGGATAGGATCAGCCAGAAGTTATTTCTCAGCAAATCAATAGCCAGTACGGTCACCGGAACACGATAAACAATTTTTAATGAGGCATTGGCCAATGGCGCTGAAATTTCAACCCAATAGCCATTGAGTGTCACGCTGGCAGTGGCCGCATCCTCCGGTGCCATACCCTCATTAATCGGTGTTTTATCCGGTTGCAGCAGGAAGTTCGATCGCGCCATATTCGGCGGAATTAAGTCATTAATCGGCAGATCAAAGGCAATGACTGTTGCCAGATGGCCGGGATGATTAAAAGTGGTTCGAATCGTGAAATAGTAGGCGTTCTGGAAGCGCAATTTTCGCAATGGTGAGAAACTCTCGCGCTCATCTAACGTATTGGCCTGTTGGAGCATTTCAGCTCGCCGAGACTCTGCGGCGGCGGTCAGGTAGCTTTCTTTAAAACGCGACGTGACTTCCTTTAAGGCCTGAGTGGTGATGAGGGTTAGGCTATTGTCCTGGCCGTTCAGATAATACATCGAGTAGGTATCATTCTGCGCCCCCCAATGGCTGTCGAGATAGTCCGACAACTGTAAGGTCATAGCGAGTGTTGCGGGCTCGTGATTACCAAAAATGACGGTATCAGTTTTTCTGCGCGGTTTTTCAATATAGTAAATATCAGGGCGCAGACGCACTTCTTGGGCGGAAAGAATATTTTTATCCGAGATAGTCGGATTATTGGCAAAATCATATATCTGGTAGGTATGGTAACGATAATCATCGATACGTTGCTGCAAACCGGTGGCAATATAGCTCAATGCGTGTTTTTTTTCTGTCAGGTAGGCATTGGTATAGTTGTAGCCATACAGCCCAACGGTGATGAGCAGTAATACAATAAACAGCCAGAGGCAGCGCGTAATGTTAGCTGAACTGGGTGATAACGAGTTATTTTGCATAACGATAATGCATATTCCTTGGTTAGCGCGTGACGGCTTTGGCGCTGGCTGTCACTGTGAGTAACAAGACGGCCACGCAGCCAAAAGCGACCGATAAGTTACTGAGTTGGGCAACAAAACCAATGGCCGCAGGGCCTGCCAGAATACCGGCGTAACCGATAGTGGTTATAGAGGCCACCGCTAAATTGGCTGGCATGACGGTTTGGTTGCCTGCAGCAGTGAACAGGATAGGCACTACGTTCGATGCCCCCAACCCCACGAGCATAAAACCAATAATGGCGGCCATTGGGCTATCAATGCTTATCGCGATGATAATCCCCACAGCAGCACATAAGCTGCCGCCTAATAATACCTTGTATCGGCCCAATCCGTTGACAATCCGATCACCATTTAACCGGCCCAGCGTCATCGCAATAGCAAATACCGCATAACCCATCCCCGCTTGTGAGGGTTCCATGCCGCGCAGTGTAGTCAGGAAAACGGCACTCCAGTCCAGCATTGAACCTTCTGCCAGGAACATCACAAAACACAAAAAACCGATAAACATCACCCATCCGCGCGGCAGCACAAATAGTGGGCCATCATGAGGCTCTCCACTGCCTTGTAACAGGTTTTTATTAGCAGTCAGTAATAGGATAATCATTAATGCAACAGTGGCAATGATGGCCGTGAGTGGGCTTAAACCCAACCATAATAATGCACTGACACCGCCCGCACCGGCAATCCCGCCGACACTGAATAACCCGTGGAAACCGGACATCATTGCTCGTCCACTGGCCTTCTCAACAATGACCGCCTGAATATTCATCGCAACATCTATTATGCCCATCGCCGCACCGAAGACGAGCAGCGCCAGCGCCATCGTGATGGGGGTATTCATCAATACCAGCAAGGGGAGGTCGAGGCAGAGCACAGCTCCCGCTAACAAAATCACCGCCCGGCATCCCCATTTTGCTGTGAGTACTCCCGTTAGAGGCATCGCGAGCATCGATCCGACACCGATACATAATAGCAGTAAGCCGAGCGATCCATCATTGAGGCCAATACGCTCCTTGGCAAATGGCACCAAGGGTGCCCAGGCGGCCATCCCTAGTCCGGCAATGAAAAATGCGAGCCGAGTCGAGACTTGCTGCGCAACACCTGGCTGCAATGTTGATTGGTGTGTTTTGGCGGTCATGAGGTATAGGATCTGCAATTGATATGAATAATAAATATAGACAGACGTTTCTATCACAAAGCGAAATGCGGGTCGAAGGGATTTATCTGGATTAGCACAAACTTAGCAACATTACTTATAAGGTTACTAAGTTTTATTGCCATTCTGGTTGAGTTTTGTTCAAACCGCCCATCTAAACCCATAATTCAATAAATCTAAACTATGGTGAGGTGAATGCCATGGAGATGTTGCACAAATGTAACTTTTATTCATTAATTTTAATAACTATTTACATGAGTGAATAATTCATTTCTGCCTGTTTTTATTCTGTGGTGTGATATTGAAATAATAATATTATTTCATATTTATCATGATTATACGGTTTTGTTTTGGTTCTTTTTGCCGTTTTGTGATCGTTTTCTATAATTAAGATTATTAATATTTATGAATTAAATGAAATTTTTTATTGTGCAGATGTAACAGTATCTATTTATATTTAAGTAGTGTCCGCCAGCTTGCTGTCCGAGAACACATTAAAAAAACAAGATAAACATCGATTGCGCTGATTTCTTTGCTGTTATTAACCACACCAGAAACAAGCTTAAACCCTCTTGATTGAGGTGTTTATTTACCCTCCGGCGTCCGACTTATCTGGCCCCCCGATAAGCTCTTACGTGGAGACAGTGACTTGCTTGATTTTTGAGGTTATCCATGGCGAATTCAGCGGTTGGCGCAATTGATATTATTTCGCGGCAAAACGGGGCATTGATTTCAGAGGTTGCTGGTCATCAGTCAGTCGTGGCGCTTAACGGGTTGAGCATCGTGCGGATTCATGGCACGGCAGACAGTGTCGCCAGCTATGAGCGTCAGGGCAATGACCTGATTTTGCATATGAAAGATGGCACTACGGTGCGATATCAGCACTTTTTCACCGCCGACGCTGAAGGGAATTTCAGCGAGTTGGTGTTTGATGATGGTGTTAATCCGCCGGTGCATGCCACTTTCCCAGCCGCTATGGGAGCCGCCGCTGGCGCTGATGCCATTTTGGTGCCGCAATTGACTACCATTGATAGTGTCGCGGGGCTGGCGCTGGGAGGAAGTGCCAGCTCGGCAGGGCTATTGGCGGGCGCATTAGGCTTTCTGGCGATTGCCGGCGGTATTGGCATTGCCGCATCACACAACAGTAATGGTAACTCAGGTGGCAGCAGTTCGGGAGGAAATAACGGCGGTAATCCGAACCCTGCACCCACATTGACAGTCAACCCATTGACCGGCGATAACCGCCTCAATGGTAGCGAAGTGAATTCCAATCAAACCTTAAGCGGTACAACGACGGGCGTTGCCGCCGGGCAGTTGGTGAATGTCACGATTAATGGCACCACCTATACGGCGAAAGTTCAAGCCGATGGTTCGTGGAGCGTTTTATTACCGGCCGGAGTGCTGCAAGGTTTACATGACGGTAGCTATCCGGTAGTGGTGACGGTGGCCAATGGTAGCGGCCAGACTGCGCAGCAAACTGTCACGCTGGTGGTTGATACTACCGCGCCAACATTGACCCTCTCTCCCGTCGCCGGTGATGGCATTATCAATGCAGCTGAAGCCAAAGCGACAGTTGCTATTGGCGGAACATCATCAGCCATTGGCGCAACCGTCACCGTGGTATTTAACGGGAAAACCTATACCGGCACGGTACAAAGTGATGGGCGCTGGAGTGTGGATGTTCCAACCAGCGCGTTGGTTGGGTTAAAAGACGGTTCACAGTCGATATCGGCCACAGTGAGCAACAGTGCCGGTAACAGCGCCAGTGCCAGCGGAAGTGTGATGATTGATGCCGATCCTCTTAACTTCCCAACGTTACTCTTCAACTCATTTGCCAGCGACAATCATCTGAATGGTGCTGAGCAGAAAGTCAGTCAGACATTAAGTGGTGCAACCACCCATGTTGAAGCGGGCAGATTAGTGCTTATCACGCTGAATAATAAGACCTATAGCGCCACGGTTGGGGCGGATGGCAAATGGAGTACTCAGATACCGCCAGCCGATTTGGCGATGCTCACCAATGGGTCAACGACTATCCATGCTGAAGTGACTAATACTGCGGGCAATCCGGCCAGTAAAGACAGCACTCTCACGGTAGATAACACCCAAGGCGGTTTGGGAATCAACCCGGTTGCTGGCGATAACCTGATTAACGCCAATGAAGCGCTGACTGATTTGACTGTCACGGGCACCTCGGCAGGGCTGGCCGTGAATACGCCAGTCACGGTCACATTAAATGGTGCTACTTACAGCGGCACTGTGGATGCCAATGGCCACTGGAGTGTGCTTATCCCGAAAGGGGATTTAGACCAACTGGCGGATGGCCCGATCACCTTAACGGTGCAAGCCACTGGGTTACCCGATGCCACCTTGCCACTCGGGATTTATATCAATAATCTGCCAGCGGCGACATTCAGCACGCCTTTTGGTGATGGAAATCTCAATGGTACCGAGGTGAAGAGCGACCAAACACTCCAGGGTTCAACGGGGGTGAATGGGGCGGGTCAGACGGTAACAGTGAGCTTTAATGGCGTGACGTATCACCCGGTGGTGGCGCTAGATGGCAGTTGGTCGCTGGTTTTCCCTTCCGCTGTTTTACAGATGCTGGGGCAAGGTAATACTCCGCTGCTGGTGACCGTCAGTGATATAGCGGGGAATAGCAAAAGCCAGCTACTGACAGTGAATGTGGATACTCAGGCCCCGACACTGACGATCAATCCCGTTGCTGGTGACGGCACCATTAATGCCATTGAAGCTGCCGCGCCGATAACCCTCAGTGGTCGTAGTTCTGAGATTGGCGCGACAGTCGTCATTACCTACGAAGGGAAAACTTATCAGGCAATTGTCCAGACCGACGGTTCCTGGCATGTCGACATCCCTGCTGGCGCATTAACGGGGATTGCTGATGGCAGCCACCCGTTAACGGCGACGGTAATGGATGCGGCGGGTAACATCACTAACGTCACCTCGAATGTGACGTTAGACGCCAATCCGGTCAATCTGCCTACCTTATCCATCAATACCTTTGCGGGTAACAATATTCTCGATGCTGCCGAACAGCGCGTTGATCAAATAATCAGTGGCACCACCACCCAAGTAGAGTCAGGCCGTGTGGTCACTATCTTGCTGAACGGTAAAACCTACCAGGCCACGGTGGGTGCTGATGGGAGCTGGAGTGTCAAAGTCAGTGCCGCTGATCTGGCTCTGCTGCTCAATGGCAATGCCAGCATCACGGCAACCGTCGCCGATGCCAGCGGTAATAGCGTTACTGAAACACATAATATTACCGTCAATGATAAGTTAACCGGGCTGGGTATCAATCCGGTGACGGGCGACAACCTGATTAATGCGGCTGAAGCAGCGGCAGGTGTCACTGTCAGCGGCACATCATTCAATGTGAATGCCGGGCAAACAATCACCCTGACATTAAATGGTAAAACCTATACTGCGCAGGTGGGGGCGGATGGGCGCTGGAGCACCCAGATTCCAGCGGCTGCTCTGGCTCAATTAGCCGATGGCAGCGCGGTGATAACCGCCAGTACCACAGATGCTAACGGCAATCCCATTAGCAGCTCGGCAAATCTGGGCATTTATACCCATACGTTACCTACCGCCAGCCTGACTCCACCTTTTGGCGACGGCACACTCAACAGTACGGAAGTGGCGCTCGGCCAAACATTAACTGGCAGCACCGGTGTGACTGGCAGTGGTCAGAAAGTGAGTGTGACCCTTGGCGGGGTGACCTATGCCGCCACGGTTGCCGCAGACGGCAGTTGGTCATTACAACTTCCCACCAATGCATTACAAGGATTGGGGCAAGGCAGCCAGTCACTGGTGATTACTGCCAGTGATGCGGCCGGTAACAGCAATACATTGAATGCTCAATTCAAAGTGGATACCCAAGCCCCCACTTTAACTGTTGCTCCGATTGCAACAGATAACATTATCAATGGCACAGAGGCCGCCGCCAGCATCACTGTTCGGGGTACCAGCTCGGAAATCGGTGCCATTGTGAAAGTGAGTATCGGCGGGCAACTGTACTCCGGTGCGGTGCAGCCCGATGGGAGCTGGAGTGTCACTATTCCGGCCGGTGCGCTGTCATCGCTAGGTGATGGGCGTTATGTCGTCAGCACGCAAGTTCAGGATGCGGCCGGTAACAGCACCACCGTGACACAAAATGTCATGCTGGATGCCGATCCACGTAATTTCCCCACCTTGTCTATTAATGCCTTTGCGGATAACAATATCCTGGATGGCGCTGAACAGAAAGTGAGCCAGACCCTCAGCGGCAGTACCACCGGCATTGAGGCTGGACGAACCATTACGATATCCCTTAATGGGAAAACCTACAGCGCAACGGTGGATTCCGCCGGTAAATGGAGTACAACCATTCCCGCCGGGGATTTGGCGTTACTGACCAATGGTACGACGAATATTACCGCGACAGTCAGTGATGTGAATGGCAATGCCGCCAATGGTAGCCACACTATTATTGTCAACAATACTCAAAGCGGGATTGGTATCAGCCCGCTGACCGGTGACAACCTGATCAACGTGCAGGAAGCGGCGGCAGGTATCACGGTGAACGGCACTTCCAGTAATTTGAATGCCAACCAGACCATTACGGTGACGCTAAATGGCAAAACCTACACCACCACTACCGGATCGAATGGGAATTGGAGTCTGGCATTGCCCGCCGGTGATTTGGCCTTGTTGGCCGATGGCAAAACCACACTGACCGCTACCGCGACGGATAGCGCCGGGAATACGGTATCCACCAGCAGCGAACTTGGGGTTTATATCCATAGTCTGCCGGCGGTTGTGACCAACCTCCCCTTTGGTGATGGCACCCTCAACCAAACCGAGGCCGGTATCAGCCAAAGCTTAAATGGCACCACCGGTGTGACGGGCGCAGGGCAGTCGGTGACGGTGACTGTAGGGGGCAAAATCTATCAGGCCGCGGTGGGTAATGACGGTCAGTGGTCATTAACATTGCCACCGAGTGTGTTGCAAGGGCTGGCACAGGGCGGGCAGTCAATTAAGGTGCAAGTTACTGATGCTGCGGGGAATACCAATAGCGCCACCACCGCCATTTCGGTTGATACATTGCTGCCTGAATTATCGGTGGGGAAAATTGCCGTTGATGGCGTCATAAATGCCACTGAAGCGGCAGCCAACATCCCGGTATTTGGCACCTCGAATGAAGTGGGCGCTTTAGTTAATGTGGTGATAAATGGCCAAACTTACAGCACCAAGGTGAGCAATAGCGGTAGTTGGAGTGTTGATATCCCGGCGAACACCCTCAATTTGTTGGCCGATGGAACCTATCCCATCACCATTTCCATTCAGGATAGTGCTGGTAACACCACCACCGTGACTGAGAATATCAAGCTGGTCACCCAGTCGGTTCCGAACCCAACCCTGAGTACCCCGTTTGCTGATGGCTATCTCAATGCCACAGAAGTCACTTCCAGCCAAACATTAAGCGGCAGCACCGGTGTGAGTGGCGCGGGGCAAAAGGTGGTGGTGACGGTGGGCGGGGTGGTTCATACGCTGGTGGCGGATAGTCAGGGCAACTGGCAATTAACCTTACAACCGGCTGAATTACAAAATTTGCCCAATGGCAATGTCGTGATTTCAGTTACCGCCACCGACAGTGCAGGCAATAGCAACAGTTATACTGGTAGCGCGACGGTGGATAAAATTGCCCCCGCGCTGGTGGTTAACCCTATCAGTAATGACAATATCATCAATGCCATTGAGGCCCTGAGTACCGTCAATATCACGGGTAGTGCGCCGCAATCTGAAGCGGGACGAACAGTGTCGGTGCAGCTAAACGGGGTGACTTACAGCAGTTTGGTTCAACCGGATGGCACCTGGAGTATTCCGCTGAGTAACAGCGTGCTGCAAGGGCTGGCGGACGGTAACTATCCGGTGCGGGTGACAATCAGTGATAGCGCCGGTAACCAAACAATAGTCGACCGCACGCTAACCATCGATGCCTCGCCAGCTAATCTCCCAACGGTCACGATTAGCAGCATCTCGGGTGATAACTTTATTAGTCGTGATGAGTCCACCAAAGATGTGTTGATCAATGGGGTGTCCAGCCATGTTGAGTCCGGGCGCACCGTCAGTGTGATGCTCAATGGCAAAACCTACAGCGGCATCGTGCAAAGTGACGGCAGCTGGCAAGTGACGGTTCCGGCAGCCGATGTCAGTAAGTTACCGGAAGGGGCCTTAACTGCGCAGGCGACCGTGACTGATGTGGCGGGGAACCCAGCGAGTGATACTCATCAGGTCACAGTCATTGCCTCTCTGGCAGACCAACCTGTCTTGACGGTCTCCACGGTCACCAGTGATGACATTATCAATTATCAGGAAAGCCAGTCAGCACTGACCATCAGTGGCAATAGTCAGCGGGTACAAGCAGGGCAAACCGTGACCGTTAGTTTACACGGCAAGAATTACCAAGGCGTGGTTCAGGCTGATGGCAGTTGGAGTGTGTCGGTTCCGGCGGGTGATGTACAGGCGCTGCCACAAGGCAATAATGTCATCAATGCCACCGTTAATGATGTGGCGCAAAATCCTGCCAGCTCGACCCATAATGTCACCGTCGATACTCAGGCTCCGCTACTGACTGTTGATGTACAAACCAATCTCGACAATGTATTGAATCTGGCCGATGCCTTGCTGGGGCTGGTGGTGAAGGGCACTTGCGCCGGTGAAACAGGACTCACCGTCACCGTGACGCTAAATGGTCATAATTACAAGACGCAGGTACAAAGTGATGGCAGTTGGAGCCTGACCATTCCTTCCGCTGACCTGTTGCTGTTAGGGGATGGCCCATTAGCGGGCGGCGTGAAGGTCAGTGTGACCGATGCCGCCGGTAATGAAAGCCACGATATCACTAACCTCAATGTGGCCATCAATGCTCTGCCGACACTGACTTTAGCGCCGTTGTTTGGCGATAACGTATTAAGTGTCGGTGAGATAAGTGCCAATGCCACTCTGACGGGCAGTTGTAGCAACTTAGCCGTCGGTACTGCGGTGGTGGTATCAATTAATGGTCAAAATTATAGCGGCAGTGTGACCTCGAAGGGTGTCTGGTCGGTCAATATCAGCGCCGCAGCCCTGCAAAGTTTGAACGACGGTATGACGAAAGTCACCGTAAGTGCCACGGATGCGGATTCGGGTAACAAAGCTTCGGCTAGCGCTGACTTGGATATCTTAATTCATAATGTGCCGAACATTACCCTGCCCGCCTTGCCGTTTGGTGATGGTTATCTAAACAAGTTAGAGGCCGCCGCCAGCCAAATTCTGACTGGCAATACCGGTGCCACCGGCAGTGGGCAGACCATTACCTTGAAAATTGATGGGGTGACCTATCCTGCCACGGTGGCCTTGGATGGCACTTGGATCTGTGCGTTACCGGCGGGAGCATTAAATGGTTTAACTGATGGCTCGCACACTATTTCCATCACCGTGACTGACCGGGTAGGTAACAGTGATACCGAGTCAGTGACCTTCAATTCTGCATTGAACATTAGCCCTGCGCCGACCTTTGACGCAGGATCAATCATTGGCGGCATTCTCAATGCAGCGGAAGCGGCGGCGGGCGGGCAATTAACCGGCAGCACCGGGATTGTCGGCGATAAGCTGCAACAGGTCACCGTGACCATCAATGGCACCGGTTATGCGGCGACGGTGACCGCAGACGGAAAATGGACATTAACCTTGTCACCCGATGTGCTGCAAGCCTTACCGGAGGGGACCTGGGATGTTACGGTCACCGCCAAAGATGCCGCCGGTAATAGCGGTTCGCTGACCAGTCAGGTTGAAGTGCTGACTCACAATTTACCGCATCCGACACTGGTATTGCCGTTTGGTGATGGGGTGCTCAATCATGCTGAAGCATTATTGGGTCAGACATTGAGTGGCAGCACTGGCGTGACGGGCGTCAATCAGCAAGTGGCTATCTCAATAGATGGCAAATTAGTCCAAACCATTACCGCAAATCCTGATGGCAGTTGGTCATTACCGCTACTGACTGGATCACTCGCCGGGCTGACAAACGGGCCACATACCATTGGAATTAAAGTTACGGACCGTGGTGGTAATGAAGTCACTATTTCACCCGAGATTACATTTACTTCACAACAGCAGGTGCCAACGCCATCTATCGATACACTTTCCTTCGGTGCCAGCATCAATATTGCCGAAGCCGCACTGGCGACCACTATCAGCGGTAAAACTGGCATAACCGGCAATAATCAAAATGTGCAGTTGAAGATTGATGTGGGGGGTATCAGCTATAGCGGAGTGGTCGATGCTAACACCGGTAACTGGACGGTGACTATTCCTGCAGGAGCCTTAAACGGCCTGACGAATGGGCAGCATCAAATGAATGTCACCGTGACTGACTCCGCCGGTAACAGCAACACCCAATCAGCCAATTTTGACAGCTTCCTGACACTGCCTGTGCCCACCATTAGCACTCCTCTTTTTGGTGCGACATTGAATCTGGCTGAGGCGGGCAGTGATCAATTATTGACCGGCACCACCGGTTTGCTTAACACGGCGCAAACCGTGAAAGTGACGATAAATGGGGTGGTCTATAGCGCTAGTGTCAGCAGTGTGACAGGGGTGTGGAGTGTCACGGTACCGACGGCTGATTTAAAACAGATTCCTGATGGCCTACAGCAACCGATCAGAGTGGATGTCACTGATGGCGGCGGTAATACCGGCAGCAGTTCGCTCAATATTGGTGTCGTGACGCATAATTTACCGACCGTTACCGTCGATGCGCCCCTATTTGGTGCTGTTCTGGACTTTGATGAAAGCAAAATTCCCCAACTGTTAAGTGGTTCTACTACCAATATGGCTCAAGGGAGTTTGGTCAATATTAGCTTCGGCACCCTCAATCTCACCGCTATGGTAGGGGCTGATGGCAAATGGAGCGCGTGGGTGAGCACCTCTCAATTGGGCACATTAGGTGGCATCACCACCATCAGCGCCACGGTGACCGACAGCGCCGGTAACGAGGGTCATACCGCGACGCCAATCAATGTTAACGTTAATCTCAGCCCACCACCGGTGGTGCTAACCATTAATCCCATCGCCACTGACAATATTATCAATGCTATTGATGATCCCTTGGATATTACTATTAGCGGTAAGGTCACGGGGGCGGGAGCATTGGGTGGCACAGTGCTAGTGACTATTAATGGTATTCCACTGATTGCCCCGATTGTTTTCGGCGCGGATGGTAACTGGTCGGTGACATTACCGAAGCTCAGCTTCCCCGATGGCAATTATCAGATAACGGCCAGCGTAGTGGGGGGCACGGCCTCTGAACAGGTCGGA
>NZ_JBLWEX010000164.1:0-12846 GCF_048323875.1 Yersinia sp. LJYL362 | reverse complement strand
TGCTTCTGGCAGTAAACCTTCCAGCCCGGACTCTTGCAATTGTTGCCCGATTTGTAAACCAATTCCGTAGCTTGCTTGCGCTTCAACGCTATCAAAAGAAGGGGTTGTCATGGATTTTCCTTTAGTCGCTAATCATGTCGAAGCCGCCAGCATAACAGCAGCAGGGGAGCGCGGTAAAATCTTGCTTCGCGAATGATGACTTTTGTCGTAGAAAAAGAAACAATGACAGCAGGCTAATGGGGAATACCCCGTTTAGGTATCATAATATTCTGTTTTTTGGCATTAGTCAGATAGTGGCTTAACCCAACTTCAAGCAAGAAGGGTTATACTTAGAAGCCTATGGGTAAAATGCCATTTTATTATTTATGTAGTTTTACGTAGTCGAAGAGAGGTCACCATGGGCAGAATCGCGCCCAGGAGAAGGAAAAGCACTCGGGTTTATCAGCCACTGCTGCACACCTGGCTGAGTATCAGGCAGAGAATAATGCCAGATGCTAAAAATGTTGATGATCACAATCTGATGTCTGAAGTCAGTGCGTCTGAACACATTTCTCCTGCTGAGGATATCACCTCTACTGAAAATAATGTGTCCCCTGAAACTGTTGCTACCGCCGCACAGGAAAAAGGGATTAAAAAGCTACTGCTGAAAATCTGGCACTTGCCAGACAGTTTTGAATGGATGGAGCCATTACCTCACTTTCACCGTCGCTGGGTCATTATCGCAACCGCAGTATTGCTGCTGGCACTGTTGTGGCCAGTTTCCCGTGATAACACCAATAACGCATTCCCGGTGAGTGCACCGTCCACAGACGTGCCACTACAGGCCCAATTACAGGGTAATCTTGATGCTCCGCCACCTCCAACGGTGGCGCCGCCGATTACACCTGAGGCGACTCCCCCGTTACAGGGAAATTGGCAGAGTTATCAAATTCAAGCAGGGAAAACGCTGGCACAGCTATTTCGCGATAATAATTTGCCGGTAAATGAAGTTTTTGCCATGGCGCAAGCCGAAGGTAATGATAAACCGCTCAGTAACCTTAAAGCTGGCCAGGAAGTCAAAATCATGCTGGATGCACAAGGCGTGGTTGCCGCTTTGGCTATTGAAACCACCAATAGTACAGAAGTACTGTTTACCCGCCAAAGCGATGGCAGCTATCGTCGTGTGCGTTAATGGTAGCCAACCCTAGCCCCTTCTATCTAATGCCTTATTTTCTTTGATATTGTCATCCGAACTCCCCTCGAATTAAGTTGTTTTGGATGGTTAACGCCATCCACTAGCTGACGGTTGTATTCATAAACAGCTGTATTCATAAATTGAGGGGATGATGATGAAATATAAATTACCTTTTGTGTTGCTACTGATGCCCTTTGGCGCATTTGCAACACAACATTGCCCAGCCATTGATAATATCAAGCACAACAATGGAGTCTATACCGCAACCACTGCCGGTGTGGGGGAGTGGGTTGGCGCCGTGCAAGGCGAGATTCCCCAGGACAGTGCGATTAAGAGTTTCCATGAAGCCCTTCTGATTCTCAATAGTGATGGTGGGGAAGATAATATTATTGATCAGGGGCGGTTCCAGAAATGTACCTATAACTTGCAAGCCGAAGGTAAGTTAATGGATATGTACTTCGATAACCAAACTTGGCGGGCATCCATCAGTGGAAAACCACATTGGCGGTATCAGCAAACTACTTTTCTTGAGATTTATAGCTGTTCGGGCGTGGCACCTGAACTGTGTGAATTTGAAATTATGTTACCAGCGGCACCCTAATACCTTTTTTCCTTTGACCAAAAAGCAAAACGCCAGCACGAGGCTGGCGTTTTAACAGGTTTACAGCAGCGTAACTTACGCTTCTGGAACCACAATCACGTTCAGTTTTGCGAATACGTCGCTGTGTACCTGGAAGTGAACTTCATGATCACCAGTGGTACGCAGAACGCCATTCGGCAGACGAACTTCGCTCTTGGCTACTTCAACGCCAGCTGCAGTAACTGCATCAGCGATGTCGCGAGTACCGATAGAGCCGAACAGTTTGCCTTCATCACCTGCTTTAGAAGCGATGGTGACGCTGACCAGTTCGTTAATTTTGGTTGCGCGAGCTTCAGCAGCAGCCAGAACGCCAGCCAATTTGGCTTCCAATTCTGCACGGCGTGCTTCAAAGAACTCAACGTTTTTCTTAGTTGCCGGAACAGCTTTACCCTGTGGAACCAGGAAGTTACGAGCGTAGCCCGCTTTAACGTTCACTTGGTCACCCAGGCTGCCCAGGTTTGCTACTTTATCAAGCAGAATAACTTGCATTACCTTATCCTCTCAAAGTCGTTAATGGACAGTGGCCGATTACTGATGACGATCAGTGTACGGCAACAAAGACAGGTAGCGTGCGCGCTTGATACAACGGGCGAGCTGACGCTGGTATTTTGCGCGAGTACCGGTAATACGGCTCGGGACAATTTTACCACTTTCAGTGATATAGTTTTTCAGCGTAGCGATATCTTTATAATCAATCTCTACAACGCCTTCCGCGGTAAAACGGCAGAACTTGCGACGACGGAAATAACGTGCCATTTGGCTAGTCTCCAGAATCTATAAATTCAATCTGCTCGGCATGCAGAACCAATTTGTTTAGCCCATTGCGGCCTTGATGGCAGCTAATGAAGCCTTCAACGGTTAACTGACTGCCGACCGTTATACTGTGAGTTAATGCTTGTGACTTTTGCCCGCTGACGATGATGGGCATTCTGCACCATGTTTGTCGGCTAAATCCGGCTTCCTGCTGTGTTGATCGGTGCTCAAGCACAAATTGACAATGCGGAATTCCAGAAGGACTTACTTTTCGAACCGGTGTCTTGCACACAGTGCCAGAAAGTACCAGACGATTAGTGGTCACCACGGCAATTACTCTTCAGAATCCCCAGCTTCAGAATCATCATTGGCTTCTGACGCGAAGTCGTGACGCTCACGGCGTTCGTCTTTCGCTTTAACCATTGGTGATGCTTCAGTTACCGCGTGCTTAACGCGCATAACCATGCTACGGATAACGGCGTCGTTGAAGCGGAAGTTTGTTTCCAGCTCATCGATCGCTTCCTGCGGCGCTTCAACGTTCAGCAGAACGTAGTGAGCTTTATGCAGTTTGTTGATCGGATAAGCCAGTTGACGGCGGCCCCAGTCTTCCAGACGGTGGATCGTACCAGCAGCATTAGTGATAGTTGCACTATAGCGCTCGATCATGCCCGGAACCTGTTCGCTTTGGTCAGGATGGACCATAAAAACGATTTCGTAATGACGCATCGATTATTGCTCCTTACGGATTATTCAGCCTCCTGATAGGGTCAACCGCGGCCCATGGAGGCAAGGAACGTGTTTGTGTGCGGCTGAAAAATGACGCGTAACTATACTTGCGGGCGGTTTGAAACTCAAGGACTGCCGGGGATTTATTCTTGTTCTAACCATTACTCAGCTAAAACCGCACTTTTTGTTCATTAAATAACCAATGGATGTAGATCCATTAGTCTACTAAATATTTCAATAAAATCATTATCTCAACATAAATGTCATTCA
The DNA here is from genome assembly GCF_048323875.1 of Yersinia sp. LJYL362. NCBI lineage: Bacteria > Pseudomonadati > Pseudomonadota > Gammaproteobacteria > Enterobacterales > Yersiniaceae > Yersinia > Yersinia sp. LJYL362. The sequence continues at coordinate 9,283 of NZ_JBLWEX010000164.1, read as the reverse complement.
CTTTTTTTGACAAAGTGAATCAATTGTCACGTATTTTTAAATTAACAAAAGCGACTAGAATTATTTACATCCACCGCACATCCCCAATAGATTTCAATATGTAGGAAGGCGGCAAGCAAGAGAACCCCGATGAGCTTACTCAAGTAAGTGTCGGGTGAACGAGAGCAGCCAACACACCTACAGGTTGAAAGATGACGGGGAGACAAGCGGCGCAGCTAACTGAAAGTCATTCAAAGTAAATAAACATACCCTAAATAATTCGAGTTGCAGGAAGGCGGCAACTGAGCAAATCCCCAGGAGCTGACATAAGTCAGTGACTGGGGTGAGCGAACGCAGCCAACGCGTCTGCGGCTCGAATTATTTAGGGTATAAGATTTTGGAGTCACCTATGAAACATACACATACACTTACCATCGCAGCCGCACTCGGTTTGGTATTATCAACCAGCACGTTTGCCGCCACAGAAATAACCGCTCAACAAGCTATGCAGCAACAGCGCGTCAGTATCGGTGCACTGTCATTGGGTCACAATGTGATTTCTCCTGATGATGCCACTGCACAAATCAGTAAATTAGCAGATGAACGCGGTGCCACTTCTTATCAGATAATTGCTATGCATGAACCCGGCGACAACAGTTCCATGCACGTTAACGCCGTTCTCTATCGCTAAGATTCAATAGATAAATACAACACCAGAGAAACCCCCATAAAAAGATTGCTCTCAACCCCATTCCCCCCGCTTGTCGGGGGTTTTTATAGATATTTGCTAAAAAAGCGTGTTCCTGCGCTCAATGCTGTTGGCGTAATCTTATGTCCAATCCCCAGCTCTGTAAGATAGGTCAGGTGGCTATCACGCCTACTGACTCGCAGTGCTTGAACCAAGCGCGCACTCTCCGCCACGGGTACCACATCATCCGCTTCGCCGTGCCAAACCAATAAAGGCCGTTCAGCAATTTTTTCCAACTGATGGGAAAGATCATAATCCGCCAGCGGTGCCAGACGATGTTCAAACTCCGCAGGGCTGAGCTCCCGTCCGGCATCCAAAGGTGGAAACAGCGAATGCGCCAGCGAAGTAAAATAGCCTGATCCCATAAAATCGGCGGCAACACTGACCCATGGGTAGCGGGCAAACGCACCTAACGCGGTCATCCCGCCCATTGATGCGCCCGCGACACCCATTCGATCACCGTCAATCAATCCTGCCTGTTGATAATGCTGCTTAAGCCCTGGTAACTCATCAATATTCGATTTGAGGATCTCCCAGAAATGAGATAGTCGCTGTGTTTCATCCCCCGCAAAACGCGCACCATGCATAGCTGCATCCGGCGCTATTGTGCGAAAACCGGCTTGGGCGAAAGCATAGGCAAAATAGGAATAGACTTCTTTTGATGAGGTGTAGCCATGGTAAAAGAAAATGGTTGGTAACGGCTGCTGGCGCTGACCCGCAGGGGCCGCATGGATGACCTCAATTCCATTAATATTTTCCAGCGACATCTCAATCATGGTGAGAATCCTTTATTTATCAGGCAGCGAACAGGCTTATAACAGATAGATGCAGTGTGCCAAAATGAAGATATAAAGTCTTAAATCAATTTCTTCCAAGATATTCCCTCATACTGGAGATGGCAGCGTTACACTTGAGAAATAATGGGTTTACCAGTGATATCGCAGCTGACAAAGGGGCAAAAATGAATTTAAAACGTGTAATGGTAGTCTTACTGGTCACTTTGGGACTCTCGGCTTGCAGTGCTTTTCACGTTACTCCGGTTCCACCACCTGTGGCTCAGCCCTATGCCCAGGAAATCACCCGCGCACAGAGCCTTAATTTACAGAAAGTGGGCACCGTTTCAGCTCAAGTATTTGGCAGCCCGATGGATATTGAAGCTGAAATTAAACGTAGGGCCAATGCCAGTGGTGCGCCCTACTATTTGATTATCATGATGTCTGACAGTATTTATCCAGGCATTTGGTACGCCAACGCTCTGTTGTATAAATAACTAGTTGTATAAATAACTAGCAGTATAAATAATTAGTTGTATAAATGATTTCGAGCTTATTTCATGCCGCTGCCGCGACTGAGCAGCAGCGCGCAAACCGCTTCAGGCACCATGTATTGATCCCGGTGATCGAGCGTCATGCGACACCAGGCATCGGCCAATGGCGGCGAGGCAAACCGCAGCAATTGAGATGCACAACACAAGTCAAACAGTTGCTGCGTTATCGCCCGCCCTTGTTCTTCCTTGGGATTTTTCAGCCGCAGTTGCAGTTGCCGCCATGCCCGATCAAACAGCCGATTTTGCCCTCGTACCGGATAAAACTCTTGCTGAAGCATGTCTATCGCAGAGGGGAGTTTGCGGAAGGTGCGCAGCACATCAAGGCACATAATATTGCCGGAGCCTTCCCAAATGCTGTTGACCGGCATTTCACGATAAATCCGCGGCAGCTCACTTTGTTCGCAATAACCAATCCCGCCGAGAACTTCCATCGCCTCGGCGACAAACCCGCTGCCCAGCCCACAGACACGATATTTTGCCGCTGGCGTCAGTAGCCGGCTGAATACCTGCTCATGAACCTCGCCGGTTTTTTCCCATGCACTGGCCAGACGCATCAATAACGCAGTATGCCCTTCTAAACGCAATGCCATACGGCTTAACACCTGCCGCATCAAAGGTTGGTCAATGAGTGCTTTACCAAAGGCTTGTCGCTGCCAGGCATGGTACAGCGCGACGGAGAAAGCTCTTCTCATCAGGCCATGGCTACCGAGCGCACAATCAAAACGAGTATATCCACCCATTTTCAGAATTTGGCGAATGCCGTCACCTTCATCGCCCAATAACCACGCGGTCGCATGATCAAATTCAACTTCACTGCTGGCATTGGAGCGGTTACCGAGTTTCTCTTTCAAGCGCTCTAAGCGAATGGCGTTATAAGTGCCATCTGGCAATATTTTCGGCAGGAAAAAGCAAGATAGCCCTCCCTCTGCTTGAGCCAACACCAGGTGCGCATCACTTTGTGGCACCGAAAAAAACCATTTGTGGCCGACCAGACGATAAGCCTCACCATGGCCGTGTACTTCCAGCGGCTCTGCTCGGGTGGTGTTACTTAATACATCGGAGCCGCCCTGTTTTTCCGTCATGCCCATGCCAATCAATAAACCGCGTTTCTGGCTACCGACGGTTTGATGAGAGTCATAGCGGTCTGAAAGCAGTGCCGGCAACCAACTTTGGAATAGCGGTGGCAGGGTTTGTTGCAGCAGCGGAATGGCACCAAACGTCATGGTTATTGGGCATAATGTCCCTGCGTCTACCTGAGCATGCAGGATAAAGCGCGCCGCCCGGGCGACAAAAGAGCCTATCCTGGCATCCTCCTGCCAAGGCAAATTGTGCACCCGGTGATTAACCAACTCTTGCATTAACACATACCAGGCAGGATGAAATCGCACTTGATCCAGCCGCTGACCCGCAGCATCGTAGCGCAATAACTCGGGTGGATTGGCGTTTGCCAGCCGCCCTAATTCAAGTGACTCCTGTGATCCCAGTTGAAGTCCAATCAGAGAAAGACTCTCGCCATCCCAGCCAGCATGTTCCCGTATCACTGCTTCCCGCAAAGCCATATCAGACAGATATAAATTACTGTTAGATAACGGCTCAGGCTGGTTGAAAACCAAATGAGTCTGCCACTCCATACCTTCCTCCATTTCGGTACTTATTGCGAAATCGGCATTCATAAATCAGGGTTAAGTATGGTGCAGGCGGGGTTTTTTGCTGACAGACACATCACAAACAGCGATTAATCCACTCTATATCGCTGATAGTGATGCGAAATTCTCTGTGTGAAAAATAAAAAACAAAAAGCCAACATCCGGAAATGTTGGCTTGATTGAAATGCCGGTATGAAATACATATACCCAAGTTACTTCGGGATGCAGGTAGGCGGCAAGTGAGCGAGTCCCCAGAAGCTTACACAAGTAAGTGACTGGGGTAAGTGAAGGCAGCCAACACCCCTGCATCTTGAAGGGCGACGGGTATATTAAACTTTTAGCGCTCGCTGACGTACCGCTTCAAACAAACACACACCGGTAGCAACCGATACATTGAGTGAAGAAACACTCCCTGCCATCGGAATACTGATCAGTTCATCACAGTGTTCGCGGGTCAAACGGCGCATACCTTCCCCCTCAGCTCCCATCACTAATGCCATCGGGCCGGTCATTTTGCTTTGATACAATGTATGATCTGCTTCACCGGCAGTCCCGACAATCCAGACATTGTGCTCTTGTAACACTCGCAGCGTACGCGCCAGATTAGTGACTTTAATCAATGGTACGTTTTCAGCAGCACCACTGGCGACCTTCTTGGCGATGGCATTCAACTGCGCCGAGCGATCCCGTGGCACGATAACCGCATGGACACCCGCAGCATCTGCACTGCGCAAGCATGCGCCCAGATTATGAGGATCAGTAACGCCATCGAGCACTAACAGGAAAGGGGTTTCTACACTTTCCAGTAACGCTGGCAAGTCATTTTCCTGATACTGACGCCCTTCACGGACTCGCGCCACAATACCCTGATGGACACCACCTTCAACCTGTGAATCCAGCCACTGGCGGCTGGCAACCTGAATCACCAAACCGGCTGCTTCCAGTTCGGCAATCAAGGGCTGTAGGCGACGATCGTCACGACCTTTCAGAATAAAAACTTCCAGAAAACGTTGTGGATCATTGTCTAACAAGGCTTTAACGGAGTGAATGCCGTAAATAATTTCGCTCATGATGCTCTTTTATAAATGATTAAATATAAATGAATGCGGGCGACCAGGGCCGCCCGACAATCAACAGGCCATTATTGGTCACTGCTGGTTTTTTTCTTCGCGCGCTTGGCCTTAGTGGCAGCGGCAATTTTCTTGGTCTTGGCGGATGCTCTTTTCGCTTTAGCTTTGGCCTTTTTCTCGGCCAACGCTTTGTCATCTAACTTAGCGGCGGCATCTGCCGGACGAAAAGCGCTGTCCGGCTCAAAGTTTACCGGTTTTTTGGCACGACGAGGGCGTTTCTGCCCACTTCCTGCTGGCGCGCCATCACGACGTGATGAACTCGATGAGCTACCACGACCGCCACGGCCAGTGGAGGTATCGCGCATCGTGCGCTGACCATCGGCTTTCTTGGCTTTATCACGCGCCGTTTTACCTTCACCGCGCGGTTTACGGGTACTGGAAACCAGAGCAAAATCAATTTTGCGCTCATCCATGTGGACCGCCTCAACCCGGATTTCCACAGTATCACCCAACCGGTAAACCTGACCTGAGGATTCACCGATCAAACGCTGACCAATGTTATCGTAACGGTAGTAGTCATTATCCAAACTGGAGACATGTACTAAACCATCAATAAACAAATCATCCAGACGGACGAAGAAACCAAAGCCGGTGACGCTGGCAATAATCCCGGTGAAGACTTTCCCCACCTGATCCTGCATAAAATCACACTTCAGCCAATCTGCAACATTACGAGTCGCTTCATCAGCGCGGCGTTCAGTCATTGAGCAATGTTCGCCCAATTGCAGCATCTCTTCGTACTCACTGTGCCAGCCGCCGGTTGGTGTCCAGCGCTCTTTCACATTGCCGTGTTCTTTGGCAAGCTGGTACTTGATAGCCCGGTGCATGGCTAAATCGGGGTAACGGCGAATTGGCGAGGTAAAGTGACCATAAGACGCCAACGCCAAACCAAAGTGACCACGGTTTTCCGGATCGTAAATCGCCTGTTTCATCGAACGCAGCAACATGGTTTGTAGCATTTCATGATCCGGACGATCCGCCACTTCATCCATCAGCACCGCATAATCTTTTGGCTCTGGTTTCAAACCACCGCCGAGTGTCAGACCCAGCTCACTGAGCACACTGCGCAGCGCGGAGATATGGTCATCACTTGGGCGATCATGCACCCGGAACAGCGCCGGTTCATTGTGTTTTTCTACAAATCGCGCGGCGGCGATATTCGCCAGAATCATGCACTCTTCAATCAACTTATGCGCGTCATTACGCACCGTCGACTCAATCCGCTCGATACGCCGTTCGGCGTTAAAAATAAACTTGGCTTCTTCGGTTTCGAATGCAATACCACCACGCTCAGCACGAGCCTGATCCAGCGCCTTGTACATGGTATGCAGTTCTAACAGATGTGGCACCAGCGGCTTATATTGCTCGCGCAGTGATTCTTCGCCGTCAATGATTCGCCATACTTTGGTGTAGGTCAGACGCGCGTGCGAGCTCATCACCGCTTCGTAGAACTTAGACGACGACAGCTTACCCTGTGCGGAGATGGTCATCTCACACACCATACACAGGCGGTCTACCTGCGGATTCAGCGAGCAGAGGCCATTTGACAGCACTTCCGGCAGCATCGGAACAACTTGCGACGGGAAGTAAACCGAGTTACCACGGCTGCGAGCTTCATCATCCAGCGCAGTGCGCGGGCGCACATAATAACTGACATCAGCAATTGCCACCCACAAGCGCCAGCCACCACCGCGTTTTTTCTCGCAGTAAACCGCATCATCGAAATCGCGGGCATCTTCACCATCAATAGTGACCAACGGCAGATTGCGTAAATCCACTCGCCCTTTTTTCGCTTCTTCCGGCACTTGCTCTTTCAGGTCAGCAACTTGTTTTTCAACTTGTGGCGGCCAGGTATGTGGGATCTCATGAGTGCGCAGTGCGATATCTACCGCCATGCTGGTCCCCATGTTTTCACCGAGCACTTCAACAATCTTACCTACCGCTTTAGAACGGCGGGTCGGGCGCTGGGTCAACTCGACCACCACCATATACCCCATTCGCGCGCCATTGATGGCATCAGGTGGGATCAGAATATCAAAACTCAAGCGGCCATCATCCGGCACCACAAAACCGGTACCCGCATCAGTAAAGTAACGGCCGACAATCTGGCTGGTTTTCGGTACTAATACGCGCACGATACGTGCTTCACGACGACCTTTGCGGTCAGCGCCAACGGCCTGGGCTAATACCACATCACCATGAATCGCGGTTTTCATTTGCTCGGCTGAGAGGTACAGGTCGTCTTTACTGCCTTCAACCCGTAAGAAACCAAAGCCATCACGATGACCAATAACAGTCCCGCGCAGCAAGTCCAGGCGCTCCGGCAAGGCGTAGCACTGACGACGGGTAAAGACCAATTGTCCATCACGCTCCATCGCGCGCAGGCGGCGACGCAGCGCCTCTAGCGGTTCTTCACCCGATAAATTAAGTTCATTTGCCAACTCTTCACGGCTGGCAGGTGTTTCGCGTTTCGCGAGATGAGCCAAAATGAACTCCCGGCTAGGGATCGGTGACTCATATTTTTCTGCTTCTCGCTCCAAGAATGGATCTTGTGACATTGCGGTTCCTCCGTTGTCAGCAGCAGCCTTATACCCTGCGTACTTGAAGCCGCAGGGGTGTTAGCTGCGCGCTCTCACCCGAATCACTTACCAGTGTAAGCTCATCGGGATTCGTTTACTGGCTGCCTACCAGCAACTCCAATTACTTTGGGTATATATATCTTTGATTAAGCAAAAATCTACTCAACAAGTAATAGCTTGTAGAGCGGGGTATTATCTTTAACCATATCGGCTAAAGAATAGTTATCCAGCTCGTTAAGGAAACTTTGTACTGCCTGATTAAGCACTTGTTTCAGGCGGCAAGCGGGGGTTATATGACAAAAATCACTACTACAATTCACCAGAGAAAGAGGTTCTAACTGGCGAACAACATCACCAATTCGAATCTGGTCAGCCGGTTTACCTAACCGTATGCCGCCGTTTTTCCCCCGCACGGCAGTGACCAACCCGACACGGCTCAACTGATTGATTATTTTAACCATATGATTGCGAGACACGCCATAGACCTCAGTCACCTGAGAAATGCTGGTCATTTGGCCTTCAGGTAGCGAGGCCATATAAGTCAGCGCCCGCAAACCATAATCAGTAAAACTTGTTAACTGCACATATACCCCTGAGTATCAGTTTACTCGGCTTAAACCCATCTAAGATGACACGTTTTGGATAGATTATAAGTGCGATTCTAAGTGCTATTTAGAAACTTATAGTTTGAATGATAAACCAGCCATAAAGCTTGCGGCTAATCTTTTAGGTGGAGGGCGAGTCTTTTGATGTAAAACGGCTTATCCGAGGTCATTTCTGCATCTAATTATACCCAAAGTAGTTAACTTTGCAGTTAACAATGCAAGAAGGGTATAAACAATAAACCGGACCTAAGCCCGGTTCATTAGCGTCTGAATTCTGATTATTTAGCGATTTGCTAATAAATCATGCATCAAATGGGTCGCGCAGGATCATGGTTTCTTCACGATCCGGGCCGGTAGAAATGATATCAACCGGAACACCGGTCAGCTCTTCTACACGCTTGATGTAGTTCAGCGCTGCCTGTGGCAACTTACTGTGTTCTTTTACGCCAAAGGTCACTTCTGACCAACCTGGCATGGTTTCATAGATTGGCTCAATACCTTCCCAGCCTTCAGCAGCCAGAGGGGTGGTATCAACTTCGCGGCCATCTGGCATGCGGTAGCCAACACACAGTTTCACTTCTTTCAGGCCATCCAGCACGTCCAGTTTGGTCATGCAGAAGCCAGACAAGGAGTTTATCTGCACTGCACGACGTACTGCAACGATATCCAACCAACCGGTACGACGGCTACGGCCAGTGGTCGCGCCATATTCGTTACCTTGCTTGCGCAGGAACTCACCTGTTTCATCGTTCAGTTCAGTCGGGAATGGACCGGCACCAACACGAGTGGAATAGGCTTTCACGATACCCAGCACGTAATCAACATAACGTGGGCCCAGGCCAGAACCTGTCGCTACGCCACCAGCAGTGGTGTTAGATGAAGTCACATACGGATAAGTGCCGTGGTCGATGTCCAGCAAGGTGCCTTGAGCGCCTTCAAACATCATGAAATCACCACGCTTGCGCGCGCTGTCCAGCAATTCGGAAACATCAACTACCATTGCAGTTAGAATGTCTGCAACAGACATATTTGTCTGAGGGTCAACAGCCATTACACCATCTAGCACTTTCTGGTAGTCAACCGCTTCTTCTTTGTAGTAGTGCACCAACTGGAAGTTGTGGTAATCCACAATTTCTTTCAGTTTGATTGCGAAGGTTTCTTTGTTGAACAAATCACCTACGCGCAGACCGCGGCGGGCAACTTTATCTTCATAGGCAGGGCCGATACCACGACCGGTAGTACCGATTGCTTTTGCACCACGTGCTTTTT
>NZ_JBLWEX010000163.1:0-12750 GCF_048323875.1 Yersinia sp. LJYL362 | reverse complement strand
CCCTGCACCACATGACGGGCGTATTGATTCGCCGCATTAACATTCGGATAGGCTTTTCTAGTCATAGGTTTGTGAACGGATTCTTTGAGGTTTTCTTGCCTGCGCCAACTAAACGGGCGCGACTGCTGGGATCTAAGCCCAACATACCGCCGAAAGAAGCTAGCTGTTTCATGGCTTCATTCAATGCCGTTAGAGCAGGGTTCTTTACTGGCCCACCGGTTGCACCAACCATCACAACGCCATGTATGGCCACATGCGCCTGAGATTTTCGGGCCGTGGAGTAGGCCACGCAGAACATTTCAAGGTTATGCAGATCAGTGGCACAAAGCACTTGTTGAGCGCAAAGCTCTTTTGCTGCCATGATCCACATCGTTGAGGCGTATTCATCAAACCACTCTGGCGGTGATGCTCCCTTGATCGGCGTGAATGCGGGTTCGTCTTTATTCAGAGCACGTTTACCCGGATTACCCGCCAATTCCTTCCGGGCGGTTGGCTTGGCTCGGCGTCCGGATCGGCCCGGCGCTCCAGCCATAATCCCTCCAGTTTTAATTTCATTTTACGCGGGTAAAAAAATCCAACGAGGCTGGCGGTACGGTAGGACAAGGGCTGTAGAGATTCGATCCCCCCCTCCCATTGATGATATTGATTCTCATTTGCTGTGATAATGCACTGTTGTGGTGCTCACATTGGTGATGTTGATAATCATTATCACTTGCTTGGTTCGTTCTCAACTCTTGGTGTGATCAATGACTGCAACCATTCAGCCGCCTTGCTGTTGTCACCATTCCACAAGGTGAATGACGGGTTGATATACGCCCGCAGCATATCCGCGCAGACCTTGAATGTACGCATGGTATCAGCGGCAAAGCCTCTCGGGTCACCACCCCTACTCCATCCATCCAACTGCTCAAGGCGGAACATGGCATATCTAATATCGCCATCTACATACCGGAGAAACCAGTCAGGAGCATTGGATTTAACAGCTTTAATTCGAAACTCAGCCAGAACCATCAATCTTGGGTGACACCTAATCTCGTCAGCATAAATACATGCGTCTAATGCGCATTCTTCTTTAGTGGTCGGTTCGGGTCTTTCTGATAACATTTTTAATAATCCTCTCAACTGCTGTCTTACTGCGATGGTGTGGCCAGCAAAGTAGTTCAAGGTTGGATGGTTCATCAGTGCCGCCGTGAGCCTTGGGTATGATGTGGTCAACCGTGGTACCCGACACCACCAGACCTTCCCGCAGACACTGTTGGCACAGCCCTTTGTCTCTAGCCTTTATCAGTGGTTTCAACTTATCCCAATTGGCACCATAGCCACGTTCATGCCTGGTCTTACCCTGCTGGTGGTTCTCCCATCCTGTATTCTGATGTTCAGGACAATAACCAGTACTATGTATTGTAGTGTTGCGACACCCATGCTTACGGCATGCTCGGGGGATTCGTGGTGGCATTGTCACTTTCCCTAAATACTGCTGTGATTTTGTAGTGATGGACACTATCCAATGGAAAACCAAAGCCATTCAATTCTCGGAGATCGCTGAAGAAAACGAACCCATCATTTATAGGTAGTTGCCTCTCTTTCGAAAAACCTATTGCAGGTGAGGATTCATAACCCGCATCACTTTTAAGCCAGACTTCTATTTTATAATGCTCAATAATCGCCATACATCCTCACTGTTTTCGCATGGCATTCTGCCGCCAGCTAATAATCTCATCTAGCCGTCCCTTACAAATCCGCAGCTCACGTTTCAAAGCCAGCGCATACAGCCCACTATCGCCCCACGTAGTACCGACGAACTCCGGTACCTCGCATTCAGTTAATGCGGATTCTGGCGGGAACAATATGGGACAGCTAGCGGGTGGACGTGATACCGACTTATTCGCGCAGGATGTTAATGCTAGCGTCAGGCATGCGCTGAATAGCACACTTATCATCTGACGACGCCGCCAGAAACCGCTTGAGCCTTTCGTCACTTTCATTGCGTAGTTTCCTTTCGTTCTCTAGCTGGCGGGTTGTGGCTGTACGGTTAGCGGCATCATTCACCTGATAGACATCAATGATATTGCCCAGCGAAACATTAGTAGCTCGCTCATTCACCAGCTCCGCCTCTGTTTTATCCACCCTGTTTGCGAGGTGATTACGATTCAGGAGCAGAAGAAGGAACGCGGTCGCCATTAACGCCACCAGCGCCGCGCGCCAAGTAGTCATATCTGCAATTCCCGTTTAGCCAGTTCAAACCGCGCCTTACGGTCATTGATACCGTTATTGCCGCCGTTAATTAGCTGGGTGACACGCTGAATATCGTCAGCATATTGACCACACTTGCGGGATTGCCAGAACCAACCAGCAGATCGAGCAGCATTGAGATCAGTTAGTAGCTGGTCAGGATTGCTGATCAAGTCCAGTTTCAGCGCAGTACCACATGCCCGGTAGTTCTCTAACCCTGTAACCTGAATTAAGCCGCGACCGCGATACTTCCACCCATCATCTACAGCTTTATTACCCATGCGGCCTGAATAGACTAAATTGGCGATAGCTCGTTGCCTATTCACAGGCACTGACTTTTCACCTGTCAGGCGACCCAGTGCCGAAGCCTGATCCGCAGACAACCGCTTGCCGAACGTCGCCATCAAACCGTTGACGCTGTAATTGAACGACTCCACCAGCAGCGTGAAACTGGCCGACTCATGGCCCACCTGAGCAATAAACATCGCCTGCTGTACTGGAGTGCTGATATCAAACTCTTTCATTGCCAACGTCATTGGCTGAATCCAACGTGCAGCAAGTTCGGCGCTGATATTAGCCGCCATTCTGAATTGATAAGGGGTCATGGTTTATACCTGAGGTTTAGTGTCGTCAGTGCCGCCAATACGGTTGCCAACAAAACGGAGTGCTAATGCCCGGATCTGCTCAACGCCGATGAAGCCAATTAACCCACCAATGGCTAAGGTCAGCTGTTGTGGTAGGTCGAAATATTCCAGAGCGCTTACCGCGGTCAGTGTTAGCGCACCGCAAGTCAGCCCCTCTAAGAATGTTTTCTTCCACCCACCGCCGGTATAGGCCACCCGTAAAGCGGCCATAACCACTGATAGCAACACGCCCCCCATAGGGACATCACCACGCCACCAAGCGTTTAGGAGTTGAACCCAGTCAGCCCATGTATGCAGTTCGTTATGCATTCTCATACCACCTCCCCAATGGGGAATATTATTCCCGGCATTGTCGGGTATTGTTTTTATGGATTTAGCCCACCAGCGCAGCCACTCATGCGGAGTAATATGTGTGGAGTTGATTGGGTGACTGATGGGCTAAAACGAAAAAACCCCAACTACGTGCGTTGAGGTTAAGTAAGTAATGATCTGATTTCTTCTACTGTCTGATTAAACCGCTCTTCTTCCAGTTCAACCCCGATCCCCACTCTGCCTAGCTTTAAAGCAGCTTTGAGTGTGGCACCCGATCCCAAAAAGAAATCAGCCACCACATCCCCCGGCCTGCTGCTTGACCTGATGATGTGTTCCATCATTTCACTTGGTTTTTCACATGGGTGTTTGCCAGGATAAAAAGCAACAGAAGGAAATGTCCAAACATCGGTATATGGTACATCAGCAGTAACAACGAACGGTCGCCGCAATGATTCATACTCGAGGCTCAACTCTGAATATTGCCGATTCAATGTCTGATATTCTTCTACCAGATCATGATGGGGCTTACTCAATATTCCCTGTTGATGCTTCTCCGCTGCTATACGGCTAAACAGAGTTTGTAACACGGCATATTGCTCGGCATTAGGTAATTGCCACTGGCTTTCGCTAAACCAATGGCTCGACATTTGCCGCCCAGTAGCCTCATTTATGGCCTTAGCTGATACGCCAAGCGATGCTCTGGCCAACCGGAAATAATCAATCAATGGCTTGAAGACATTCTGTTTCAGTGTTTTGCATTTGTCGGCATAAGTGCTGCCCTTGGGCGTGAATGGCCCCGCATAATGCTCTGCAAAGATAATCCGCTCAGTTGCTGGAAAATAAGCCCGCAGATCCTCTTTATGCATGCGCCGCCATGGCCCTGATGGTTTAGCCCAGATAATATGGTTCAGCACATTGAAGCGACCGCGTACCAGAATTTCAGTGTCAGCAGCAAGTCGAGAACCGCAAAACATATAAAGACTGCCGGAGGGTTTCAATACCCGCCAAAACTCCGCAAGCAACTCATCTAACCAGGCAAGATATGCTGATTCACTTTCCCACTGATTATCCCATTTACATGACTTAACCCTGAAATAAGGTGGATCAGTTGCTATCAGGTCAATGCAGTTATCAGGCAGGGTTTTTATGTATTGTAGCGAATCAGCGTTAATAATTTTATTACTGTTTAAATAAACAGTGTTTTTCATAGATCATTCTACCGTTTCTTGGTAGGCTCAGATCCGCTTTGTGCACACAAGCGTTGGGCCCTGGTTCGCCTGTGACTTTGCAAACAGGCGAATGGCAGAAGCAGTGTTACCAGCACTCTTCTGCCGCCCATTCCACAAACAAAAAAGCCCTGACTTATGTCGGGGCTTATCATTTTTGAAGCCGGTTACGGTTCCGGCGTCAACACCTACCAATGTGCTGACCGCATACCTTTCACTGTACTTCTATGGTGGTGGGAAATTCGCCGACGTCGTTTCACGGGTGTTCCACTTGTATCCCCACACATCGGTACCTGCATTCACCACATTCGGCTGAGCACCAACTATTGCTGCAACAATGTCCTGAATAGATTGGGATATGAACCCGTTATTCAGTGACGCTCAGGCGAATGTAGACATAAAAAAACCCCGCCGAAGCGAGGTTATAAATTAAACTAGTAGCAACTTATCAAATATGCTCTAAATATGGCTTACTTTGTTCACTTTTGCAAGCATCATGTCGCCAAATGTTGCTATCTTCCTGACTTGTGATTTACAACACAATTCAAAGAGTCCGCATCCAATGCTTCTACCAGCCTTAATAGCGATTCCCAATGCGGCGCATAGTGCATTGTCCAGTTATTACGCTGAACCCCCACCAATCCTGCTAGTTCTGAATATGAATACTCTTTCCCATGTAGCAAGTGACCTATACCCGCTGATTGCTGCACCGCAAGCCACACAAGGCTTTCTACTCTTCGGCGTACTTTTGTTGTGACTGACTTTTGTAATAGTTGCGGCTGATACTCATTCCATATATAACGGCATATCTCTACCTGGTAATCGAATGTCAGATCGTACGAATAACAATAGCGAATCCATGCAGCCTGATGAGGCTTTAACTTGAATACAGCTCTACGCCATGCACTGGTGCAATAGGTTAGTGGATCTATCGGGGTGATTTGGCTTTTACGGGAGCGGGTTTCTGGGCAATTCATCGGCTCTGTCTCTTGGCAAACTTTCCGGCCATCTACCTCAACACTCCTAATCCGCTGGCGCTTGAACCGTGTAGTTCTCGCGAGTGCCGCACCATCGAACGCCGCTAATTGTCCCTTGCTGTTTCCGCATATATCAGCAAGGGCAACAGACAATACACCTCGAACATACTGGAGATATTGCTGGTTCATTTTTCTACTCCACACATTAAGACCATCAAGCCATTGCCCCGATCGATATAGACCGATCCATAAAATGAAACCACAACACAACCTGGCTACCGTGTTCCGCTTCCCACGTATGCATATCGGCATGCAATGCCTCATGACAAAGACGGCATAAGGGGATGGTGAATAGGTCGTGAGCTTTGGTACCCATACCACCCTGACCGTGACCGATAATGTGATGAGGGTCATCAGCAGAGCTACCGCACCCACAACATTGCTGGGATTTAACCCACTTGAGCCACTTCTTGTTCTCCCAGCGCTGCCGCTTTGGAATACGCATAAAACTGGCCGGTGGCTCATCATCAATTTTCAGCGCCAACACCTTCTTAACCTGTTCTACTTTGGTTTCAATGATTTGTGTCGGGTTTGGCGTCCAAGTAATATCACTCTCCCTCGTTGGCCCTGATTTCATCACTGCTGGTAGCATCCGCAAACTTGCTCGAGCAATTGAGTCGGGGAGCAAGTCGGAAACCTCATTAACGACAGCCCACCAACATAATTCCGGCATAGTGAGCTGGTGGCCCTCCTGAAGCCGAAAATGACTACATACTGTTGAAATTATCCAAGTGATGAGATTGGTGGTCGCCAGCTGATTCAATCGGGGGAGTGTATGCTCTCTCAACTTATTATCATGATGCCAACACAAACGAATAGAACGCTGTCCATAACGCAATATCGTGAGATTTTGAACGTGGGAATCATCCGGATCATGCCATTGGCACGCTTTCAGTTGCTTAACCCATGCCTCCAGCACTCGAGGCCCACCAGCGGCATTAATAACACGCTCATGCTCAAAAAATGGCAGCAAGCGCGGATCATTAGCCAGTTGCTGATCGATTGTTGGTAACCGCCCTGATGGAAGTACTTTAAATTCCTCCGGTTCAGTGGCCACCAGCAAGCGCCCTGATAAATATGGCAGCAGTTCAGCACCTGGCTTCAATATCACAACACCAAGTTCCTGTTGGATAAATGGGGTTAACAATGCCCTCATGCGGCACCTTTCTTTGCAAGATACTCAGCCCATAAGCCACCAACCCATTTAACGCCCTTCGGTGTAAAACGGGATTGGGCGAAGGCATGATTATTGATGGTATTAGTGCCGGTCTTAACCTCAAATCGGCCTAAATCACTATGCTGGTGACGAGGAGTTAATGCGCCGTTCAAGCGGTACATGATGTGCTGATCTAGCAGGAAACAGTTAAATTCATGCTCTTTAGCATTCAGCAACTTTGCAACCTGCCGGAAGGTCATTGAGCCATTGGCCTTAACGTAGCGATCGACAAACTCAACTTTTGGCGCAGCAATAGAAAGCTGATTCTCAAGCTGTTGCTTTTCTTCTGCCAAATTAGCAGCCAAACGCAACGCTTCTGGCAAGGTTTGAGGGATCAGGTTCTGTTCCAACTCTTGCCAGCGATCAACTACTGCAGCGGTGAATTCAGGTGAGAGCCTGGCAACCAATACCAAAGAATCGCGTTTATTGAACCGATACTCAAAATACTGGTTTCCGTTGTGCTCAAAATCGAACTGCGCCAACGGCGCGGTTAAAATACCACCAGCATATAGACGTTCTGCAGAGCGTTTCACATCACCGTGCTTGCTGTTTACCAGCACAGCGATTTCACGACTACTCATAGTCACAACCGATGCGGCAACACCTACGTAATTATTCATATATGTACCTCGCTGATCTGCAGTTCTATTTTTCCGCCTTTGGTCATTGGCATCCATTCCAATACCATCCGTTTAACCTGATTGTCGTCGGCCCACACCCCTGCATGAGTCAAAGCATCAAGAGGGGCTTTCAGATAATTATCCATATCCCTAATACGCTGATCTGGTGGGTAAAAATTGATAGTTACTGCAACATGACCAGTAATCGCCTTTGGCACCCGCCGCAACTGCTCAAGAATGCAGGCCAAAGCCTCAGACCGGAACTGACGACCTTTGACGCTGATAAGATGGCGACCCGCTAGCGGCCCCTTACTCGGGGCACGCCAGTAGCTATTTACTGAGGGGGGGAATGGCAGGGTGAGTTTCAAGCAGTTACCCCGCAATCCGGTACCGGAATAATTTCAGGAATATTTTGCAGCTGGGTTTGTGGTACCAGGCGTTCGGCCTCTCTGCGGATCTGCGCTAAGAATGCCGCGCCAGTGGTCATAAGCTGATCCAGCGAGACATAACTTGTTGCTGGCCCTCGCCACGACTTATCAAATACCGCTATAGCACCCGCAAAAAATGCACCGCTCGGTACCTGCTTATCGTCTGCCGGAATAAACCAGTGTGGGAGGTCGAAACCCACACGTCCGCGAATGAACGCTATATGGTCTGCTTGCTCTGGCCACCAACGCTCTGACGTGGCGACTTTAATCAGGAAAACATAACGGCCACCGGCTTCGCGCATTGCCGCTGTATGCTGCATGATGTGAGTCATACCGGTGATGTATTCACCTTCATACTGTTTAGCGCGGGAATATGGCGGGTTGCCAAATGCAGCACCTTTAAGCTCGCTTACTCGCTCAGCCCAGTTCTGAACCAGTGCGTTATCTTCTGCCGTGTAGTAGTCAGGGCATTTACTGTTTTCACCGTCGGTGAACAAGTCCAGAACCAGAGGGCCGAACATTTGGTTAATACCCCAGAACAACGGATCGGGGGTGCGCCACTGATCGCCAACCTGTTTTAAGAAATGCTCAGGCATAGCTTTTAATGCATTCAAAGATTCAACATATTCTGAGATCTGCGGAATATCGGTTTCTTGTTCATCACTAAGATCACAAGAGAATGGCTCACATGATTCAGTACACGAATCTGTATCCGTTGCATGGCTGCCTATGATTTTCTCTCTCATCTCCTCAGCACTACGCTCTGAAAACATAGTGATAACTTGTTCTAGGGTATTCTTGCCACGATATAAGCGGCGGTCACTACGAGTTTTACGGACTTCGGTAGAATTGACACACTCCATAAACTGTCTGGCCAACTCCGGTTCATCCTTTGCTGCCAATGCAACTTTTTGTATCGACTTCTTGACGCAAAAAACACAGTTCCCTAAATGTTCATCAATAGCTAAATTAAAAGTCCGCGTTGACCAAAAACTCAGAATGTCCACTTTTCCCATATCTGATATATCGGCCAGAAAATTAATTTTTAGCGCACGGTTGTTGATGATTCTTTTGTAAACCAGCTCTCGCTGTTCTTCTGTTGCCAACGGCAGCTTTTCAACAAGTAAGCTTTTCGCCTCATTTTCTCCGGCCATTTCCAGCGCTTCTAGTACATCAAGTCGAAATTCGTTCATCTCCTCCATGGGCATACAGCTATCTTTCAATATGCGATACGCAGATCGGCCAAAGATCCGCTGAGGCTCATCGTCACGAATGCCAATCCACGTTTCAAAACCACCTCGGCCAAACTTCTCTACACAATAATTGTGAGCTAACTCCTGTTTCATTCGAGAAGAGCAGAACGGTGCGCCAATGGAAGGTGCGCCATATTTTTCTAGTACCCCTTTCCATGCATAAAGGTCTGTTTTGAGGTCACTAACATTAATAATCTCTATATTGTTACGCTTGCCCAATTCATCACTGATCCCCATCCTGATACAGGTCAGGTCGATACACCATTCAGCAACTAGACGCTGGATGAACTTATAAGTTTCTGGGTGCTCACCACCAGTGTCCATGAAGATATAACTCACATCCTCACCAGCGGCCCTACGCTGCTCCATCAGGTGAACCAAATAAGCGGAGGTACGGCCACCAGAAAAACTAACCACTTGAGTTGTCATGCTGATGCCTCCCCGTTCACGCGCTGGATGCATTCTTTCCAGATGGCATTCCAGCGAACTACTGCAAAGCTTGCCGACATCTCACGGATGCCTGTTTTGCTAGCCTCTAAGCCAACCTTAATTTCTAACTCACTCCTTTTAACACCTTGACCGGTACCGGAAATGAAGCGCTTATAAGCTGAGTCGCGTTCGGTATTGTCGATAACTGGTGCAATCGCTACTTTCGCCTGACTCCGAATAACAAGTTCATCCCATTTAGCACGGAGTTTACGAGGACTTAAGATATTGGCTGCCCAGAATGAATCTGTGTTAGCCCATTTGAAGAGTTCGCAGATTTCACGATGAGAACGGCCATCTTGTTCATGCATTAAACGGATATCGTTCGACCACTCCACCCAGTTAGGTTCTTTAGCCGTGGCATTCACAACACGGATTTTGGTAAATATCCATTTAGCAGCATCCAAATCCTTAGCTGTTCCCCATGACTTGCCAGACGGGGTGTAGATTACGGCTTCAGGATGAGTTAATAAAAAATCACTTTTTTCTTGGTTGCTGGATTCGCCAGAATTCTGCAATGAAGAGGGTTTATTGATCTGTAAGTTATGATCTGTGTAATGATCTGTATAAAGATAGGATTCGGCGATATTGCCGTTTCCTTGCGGCTTTTCTGCCGAATCTATTTGGCTTCTTTGCCGTTTCAATTCGGCAATACTGCCGTTTCCATTCGGCGATATTGCCGAATCCAGTTCTGACGGGAATAATTTAGCAATTAGCACGTCACCATTAAGGCGATAATGCATTGTCGGTGTCCCATTTACCTTGCGAGTAGCCGTTTCGATAGCATCAGGAAGATAGCTACTGACAAGCTTCTTAACAGCCTTACGAACCTGATCGTCAGTAACACCTCGAATCTCTTCCGCTAGCTGTTCATGCTTCTTGTAAAACCAACCATTATCGAGGCTGGATTCAACCCCAGACCAATGCACCAACTGATTTAAAATCGCTCCCAATAAGTGAGCCTGCGGATCACCCTTGAAAAAATCCAAGTATGGCGAAGGGATGACAATAAAATTCTTCTGCCCAGATAGGGCTTTAACGACATCAAATATCCGGCTCATATCATGGCCTTTGGCGCTGGCAGGGCAAGATAACGGAATGTATCCACAACATAATCAGCCGCGCTGTGGGTGACACATATCCAAAGGCCGGGTATTCTCATCACATAACGAAATGACTCTCTCCCAGTAACAGGCAAGCAACGTAGTTGCAGGGATGAGCGTTTAGCCGCTACAATGTTCATGCGTTAATTACTCCACACGTTTAGTTAATGCACCCGACGCCTCTGTGCCGCACACGGAGGCGTCACCCCTTTTGTAAACAGCCTTTGATAAAATTCTAATCCCCTGAATAACTTGAATTAATTCATCAACACACTGGTCAAACTTAACCTCTTCCAAGTGGTCAATCTCTCCATCAGCAGTGTATTCAATAAATTTCTGATGCAATTCACCGTACTTAGCGCCAAACACTAAGAAGCGTTCGTGCAACTCTTCGTCATGTATTTGATCAATTCGGGGTAATTTGAAAAACAGGCCACCAGCTCGCTTACACATGGCCTCTGTGATATCAGAACGACCCGAAAAGAATTCCATGTCGACGGCCATACCTAATGGCACTACCTGCCCCGCTAACTGCCGGACTCGGTTACGAAGCGCGTTATCAGTGCCATTCTTGGGATCAAGTGTTTTTGCCATGCCCTCATACTTGCCCGGAGTCTGAATAATTAACTGGTGTATCGCGTCGCTAATGTCTGGTTGAGTTGGAAAGTCTTTGTTATCCACAATGTTTCTTCCTATCTGGTGGTTTCGATTAAGACGCAGATTCGTTAGTCTTCTCGTAAAGCTCAGCTTTGAACTGAAGCTTTCCATTTGTCCGATATGCGGCTTCAGCTGCCCGGCCTTTCGGAATTAGCTTTCTTGGACGATTTCGCCACTGATAGACGGCCTCGCTGGTAATCCCAAAAAAAGCGGCTACTTTTTCTGCACTTCCGAAGTATTTTTCAATGTCGTCTGTGGTCATATCGCCTCCATTACTAAGTTAAGTTAGATATTAAATTCTAATCTAACTTAGGTCAATAGAAACTAAGATTACTTAGCTTTATTAAATTCATGGTGATTAGATGGAAACGGTCGGCCAGCGTATAAAATCGTTAAGAAAGGTCACTAAGACCTCCCAGAAAGATTTAGGCAAATTTTGTGGCGTAAGTGACGTTGCGGTTGGTTATTGGGAGAAGGATGTAAACGTACCCAGTGGGGAGTCACTATCTAAACTCGCAAAGTTCTTCAATACGTCTATTGAATACATCCTTTATGGAACAGCGTTTGAAGATAAGCTGATCACCAGAATGCGCCGAGTTCCAGTTATATCCTGGGTGCAAGCGGGGTTGTTTACTGAATCAAATGCAGTGGAAGCCTTTTCTGATACGGATCGGTGGGTAGAGACATCTCTACGTATTTCCGGTAATTCCTTTGCCTTGGAAGTGAAAGGGGATTCCATGACAAACCCTAATGGCGTACCAACCATACCTCAGGGAGCCACGGTCATAGTTGATCCCGACGCGGAAGTACTTAATGGTAAAATCGTCGTTGCCAGGCTCGATGGAACCAATGAAGCCACTATAAAAAAATTAGTTATCGATGGCCCAATGAAGTTTTTAGTTCCCCTTAATCCTCGCTATCCCAATATACCAATCAATGGAAACTGCACCATCATCGGTGTAGTTAAAGGCGTACAGTACGACATATAGCCCTCAGTAAATCCCACTTCAACTCAAATCAAATTAAACTAAGTTTAGTTTGATTTTTGCTTGACCTAAAAACTAAGTTAAGTTAGATTTAATCCATCAACAGCGAACAGGCAGGACGCCCACGTAGTAGCTGCCAGTGGCATAGAAACACCGGATGATTCGCTTACAGGGTTAACAGTGTGGAGTAATTAAGAATGGCTCAAGTCAATAAAAATAGTTACGAAGAGGGATTGGACAATCTCTTTGGTGGTGTAGTGAACAAGCATTTTGCTAATCACTTAATCGAACTATTTCAGCCGACAATATCTCATGTCGTGGCAGAAATGGTGATTGCTGGAAAAAATAAAACAGCAGTGAATGAAGCGGCAAGAGTCACTGCTGAAGCGTTGGTGGTCGGTATGAGGGCGGTTCTGAACAATGCTAGCTTGACCTCGGAGAGCGACCAGCCTCAGCCAGTAACTCTGACGGTGACATCTCCAGAAGGTCTGCAAACACCGCGCTAAAGTGCCTTACAGCAACTAGGAACTCAGCTGGTGAATACTCTTTA
>NZ_JBLWEX010000162.1:0-12697 GCF_048323875.1 Yersinia sp. LJYL362 | reverse complement strand
GATAAAGCGAAAAAAGCCTGGTGGATCGAGCAAGATGCCAGCCGTAGCAGTGCCAGTTATTGGACTGATGCACTGGCACAAGTTGCCAGCGACGATGGCAACTTTGCTTTATTGGCTCAAGAAGAGCAGCAAGTGAAAGCGGTCACACTTGAGCAGGTTAATGCCTTAGCTGCCCAATGGTTAGGGCGCAATCCAAAAGTGTTTAGCCTGAGTCCGGCGAAGTAACAGTACGGATATAGGGATACGGAATGACCTTCCGTATCTCATCGGCCTACTCAAAACCATCATTGTACAAGTTATTGTCTATCCGGATTGCCTCACTTATAATAGATG
Organism: Yersinia sp. LJYL362; assembly: GCF_048323875.1. Taxonomy (NCBI): domain Bacteria; kingdom Pseudomonadati; phylum Pseudomonadota; class Gammaproteobacteria; order Enterobacterales; family Yersiniaceae; genus Yersinia; species Yersinia sp. LJYL362. Next base: position 12,364 of record NZ_JBLWEX010000162.1, on the reverse strand, counting down.
ACAGAATTCAGAATAAGTGAGGGTTATCTCTATGAGAACAATAAGTTATAGTGAAGCGCGTCAGAACTTATCGGCAACTATGGTGCAAACTGTTGAGGATCGAGCCCCCATTCTCATCACCCGTCAAAATGGGACTTCTTGCGTCTTAATGTCACTTGAAGAATATGAGTCATTGGAAGAAACCGCTTATTTACTGCGTTCACCAGCAAATGCCAAACATTTAATGGACTCAATTGAAGAGCTGAGGGCAGGAAAAGGGGTGCAAAGGGAACTTGAAGAGTGAGAATTACATTTTCTAGTCATTCTTGGGCAGACTATTTGTATTGGCAACAAACAGATAAAAAAATCCTTAAGCGTATTAATGAGTTAGTTAAAGATATTCAAAGAACACCATTTGAGGGAAAGGGGAAACCGGAACCCCTTAAACATAATCTGGCAGGATTCTGGTCACGGAGGATCACAGAGGAGCACAGACTTGTTTACGAGGTTTCCGGTGATGATTTATTGATTGCAGCTTGTCGTTACCATTATTGAACCCTGTATCAAGCCGTAATTAATTTACTGTGGGTGGGCTTGGGGTTGTTGCCACCGCCAGAGACACACCTGCAGCTCGAAGTCGTTTTAATATACTGAATAACAACGAGCTTTTGGTATTACTGACCATGCGAGGGCTAGGCACCAAACCCGTGACACTGAGGACAATACCGTCTGGGCTTAATTGACTGAATTTCACAGAGGGAGCGGGGGTATCGAGTATCGATTCGTGTTCTTCATAAGCTTCTATCAGCAGCGCTTGTGCCAGTTCAACATCTAAATCCAGTGGGAATGTCAGGGCAATAGTGACCACCCCTTGCGCATTAGCCATCGTAGCGTTACGCACATTCTGTGAAATCAATTGAGAGTTTGGCACGATAACTGTCGAGCGGTCGCTAAGTTGGATTTCTGTGGCGCGGACATTAATACGCCGAATATCCCCCTCAACACCACTAATACTGATTAAATCTCCCACTTTTACCGGCCGCTCGGTGAGCAAAATAATGCCGGAAATAAAGTTCTTCACAATTTCCTGCAAGCCAAAGCCGATACCCACTGATAATGCACTGACAATCCAGGCTAATTTATTCCACTGAATACCGAGCACTGATAAAGTCACCAGGATGACCAGCACATAACCGATATTACTGAACAGAGTGACTGCTGAGGTTTTTATCCCTGTATCCATCTGGGTTTTTGGCAAAAATTCATTATTGAGCCAACGCCGCGCGGCCTTGAGTACATATAATCCAACCAGCAAACAAATAACCGCATTAAGCAGGTTAGTGGGAACGATATTGAGTTTTTCCAGCCCCTCACCACTCAATAACTCCATCGCCTTTTGCAGCAGTGAAATCGGGGTGGTAGAACCAAAGGTGCCATTGAGCAAAGCAATAATCGCCAGCAATATGAGGGTGACTTTGCTGGTGGCCGATAATAGTGTTGCCGCTTGCGCTAAATGCCGATCGTCTATGTTCAGCGATTGTTTAATAGCTTTACCGGCACTGCTGGTGGGTGAAAATAGACTCTCCGCCAAATCAACACAGAGATGTGTCAGTAAATACAAACAGGCCAGAACCAGGCAACTCCACACCAGTTTGTAGCTTAAGAATTTCGCCAGTGCGATATATCCCACCAATAAAGATAATAATATGGCGATTGCAGTAATACCGATGGCCAAGTGAATCAATCCGGCTAAGGTGGAATAAGCTTCAGGTTTTTCACCATTGACCATTAAATGACGCCGTATTCGGTTGGCACGTAATGGAATAATCGCGGCGGTAAGAGCCACTAAGAGCGCCGATATTCCATTGCCAAAAATCGTTCCCGATACACTGATATTGATCATGTTGTTCATTTGATCAATGGCACCAAAAATCATGATGCAACTGGCTAATAAAGGGGGGAACAGCTTGAGAGAGGCGGCGACTTCATCAGCAATGGCGGGTAAACGCCAAGAGGGGCGCTGGTTGGATAAGAACGCTCGTCCGAGGCCTGCGACTAATGCAGAGAAAAACATAAGCTGAACAAACGCCAGCGAAAAGTCCATCACCACCTGCGAGACATCCGGCGTGCGAGTGAATGTCTGGGTGATACATTGCGCCATGGTGACGGTAATCAGCACGGTGTACAAGGTGGTCGCTGAGGCCATAAAACTGCGGCGTAATGGGCCTTGAGGCAGGCACTTGCTACAAAACCAGGCGGTTAGGTTGTCGAGAAGCTTAAAGCCAAATGCACCGATCAATAGTGTCAGCAACAGGTACATTGCTGTACCGGTGCGCCATTCGGGTTCCCAAGCTGCATTCCAGGCATCAGCCAACTCTTGCAGAAAATCCTTCAGCCGCTGGTCATCATCGACATTGGGATTGACGATAGGTGCCCAAAATTTAGCCCCCAAAATGCTGCCGGAATTTAAGGCAATTTGTGATTTCAGCGTGGTTCGCCGTAACGTAATAATCTGTGTTGCCAGGTTTTCCGCATTGGTCTTAATGGCCTGAGCTTGATCATTCTGGCCCTCTAACTGGACTTTACGGGTGTTGAGCGCTCGGCGTTGTTGGGCCACTATCGGGGTTTCTGTCAGAGTACCGGCAGCCGGCTGCGGGCCTAAAACATCCAACTGTGTTTGCAGTTGTTCTCGCTTGGGCTTTAAATCAGCGAGCAGGATGTCAACATCCCGAACTAGCGTCAATGCCGTTTCATTCAGCGCACTTAACTGATTGTCTGATGTACTGACAGACACACTCTGTTTTAGTTTATCTAGCTGTTTTTGCAAGCTAATTAATTGTACAGATACTGCCGGTTTCGCCGGTTCTTCACTGCTTTCAGTCGAGGTGTCTGATGCTGTCGCGGCAAAGGCCGAACCTGTCGTTGATATCGCCACCAGTGACGCGCCAATAAGCGTCAGCAACAGACAGAGTAGGGGATAATATCGAGATGAAACAACGTACCCATTCTTTTTCATAAAACCTATCAGCCCGAATGTGAGTGCCACAATTAACCCATTTATTAGTGTAGTTATGCCTACCTTAGAGTCATTGTGGCATACCTTGCGAGTTACGGAATAATCTTACTCCGATAATTACTCCCCTAAATCAATTCTTAAAGATAATAATTATCATTGTAATTACTACTCTCATTTAATAGATTGTGCGCTGCACTTAAGGACCCACGATACGTGGCGCACCGGTGGGGTACTCGCCAGGCGAAAATGGCAAGGGATGCTGATAAATAACCATCTACTTTATCTGGGGAAGATAACCATGCTCTCGGCTTTTATTATAAAGCGCTCTGCTATTTTATGTTCACTGGCTATGTTTATTCCATTAGCCTCCATTGCCGACGATACAATAGAAGTGACGGCTAAAGCAGGTCACGAGGCCGATTTACCCACCTTGGGCTACACCGCCAAAACCACCAAGGGGGCCACCAAAACCGATCAGCCGCTAATTTTGACCGCACAAGCGGTATCTGTGATTACCCGCCAGCAGATGGACGATCAAAACGTAGCGACGGTTAATCAGGCGTTGAATTACACACCGGGCGTTTTCACCGGTTTTTCGGGTGGCGCGACCCGTTATGACACGATTGCCTTACGTGGTTTCCATGGCGGCGATGTGAACAATACCTTCCTTGATGGGTTACGCCTACTCAGTGATGGCGGCAGTTATAATGTGCTGCAAGTGGACCCGTGGTTCCTCGAGCGTATTGATGTTATCAAAGGCCCATCTTCAGCGTTATACGGCCAGAGCATCCCCGGCGGCGTGGTGATGATGACCTCCAAGCGCCCGCAGTTTACTTCTGAAGGCCATTTCCGCCTGACCGGCGGCAATAACAATACGCAAGTTGCAGCATTTGATTATACCGATGCGATATCTGAGCACTGGGCATTTCGCCTGACCGGGATAACCCGTAACAGTGACACTATGTATGACCATCAGCGCGAAGAGCGCTATGCGATTGCCCCATCATTATTGTGGCAACCCGATGAAAATACATCGTTATTACTGCGCGCCAATTTGCAAAAAGACCCTTCCGGCGGTTACCACAGTGCGGTACCGGCTGATGGCAGTATCTATGGGCAGAAGTTAAGCCGTGGCTTCTTTGATGGCGAAAGCAATCACAACGTATTTAAACGTTGGCAGCAAATTTATAGCTCTGAATTTTCACACAAATTTGATGATGTTTGGTCTTTCCGCCAAAACGCCAGCTATACCCATTCCAATACTCAGTTAGAGCAAGTTTACCAAGGGGGCTGGAATAGCGACCGAACATTGATGAACCGCTATTACTCTGGAGAAGAGTCTTCACTCAATGCCTTTGCCGTAGATAACCAATTGGAAGCCGATTTTGCTACGGCGGCAGTTGAACACAAAGTCATGTTGGGTCTGGACTTCCAGCAGTTCCGCAATAATTTGCGCAGTGATAATGCTTATGCCACGACACTGAATCCTTACACGGGCGTTTCTGGTGGCAGCACGTTGTATCGCGATTATTCGTTGACCATGCCCGGCATTAATTCATCCTATTTAAATCGTCGCTATCAACAAAGTGGCGTTTATCTGCAAGATGAAATGACGTTGGATAATTGGCACCTGAATCTTTCCGGCCGCTATGATCGGATGAAAACGGAAAATATTGATAAGACCGCCAATAGCACCGATGAGCGTACCGATAAACACGCCAGCGGACGCGCTTCACTGCTGTATGGTTTCGATAGTGGTATTTCACCGTATATCAGTTATAGCCAAGCTATCACGCCAAGTTTATTCCCGGATGCGCAGCAAAAACTGCTGAAGCCGATGACCAGCGAGCAGTATGAAGTGGGGGTTAAGTATCAGCCACCGGGCAGCACCTCTCTCTATTCCGCCGCCTTATATGACCTGACTCAAAATGATGTGGCAAACCGTGCAGTACCGGCGACTTATTATGTGCCAGCAGGTAAGGTGAATTCACAAGGGCTGGAACTGGAAGCCAGAAGTCAGATTAATGACCGATTAAGTGTGATCGCGGCTTATACCTATAATCGCGTGAAATTCAAAGATGCCATTGATGGCAATGATGGTAATACACCGGTGTTAGCACCTTCCAATATGGCATCGCTGTGGGCGCAATATGAAGCGGGTTACGGCATCAATGTGGGGGCGGGTATTCGTTACATTGGCAAGCAGTGGGCGGATGATGCCAATACCTTGCGTGTCCCTTCTTATACGCTAGGTGATGCCTCTGTTCGTGCTGATCTAGGAGCATGGGCAGCATCATTGAAAGGCGCGTTTGTTCAATTGAATGTGAATAATATCGCAGATAAGAAATATGTCGCCGCCTGCTATAACACTTCGTATTGCTACTGGGGCGCAGAGCGCTCAGTACAAGCGACAGTGGGCTACGATTTCTAATTAATCAGTATAAATAACGCCAGTCTCAGACCCGCTTAATAGGCCCGAGACTGGCGTTTTGAAACAGGATAACATCCTGAGAATTTAGCTGTCTTATTTATGTTACTCAACAAAAAATAGACTCTCATTTAATGATATTCTCCCCCCACCGATTAGCTCGGTGAAAAGTGCCAAAATCATTAAACCTAACCCCCATTTCTTTCATTATTTTATAGGCCACTGGTGCTGATAATTGCCTTATATAAAAAGGTTCATTAACAACAAAATGATGTATTGCATGGGTGCCGCCAAAGTTAACACAGAAAAAATTCATTGGCCAGAGCCACCAGGGATTTAGAATCTGTGTCTCTTGAACTACATTACCACGTTCATTATCCCCATGATAATGCAAGTTAGATGTTATAAAGTGTAGGCAAAATGACCAAAGCATATTAGGGCCAACAATTATCACGGTTGATATATTAATGAAATTTATTATATTAATAGTTGTTTCGGACCAGAGGATCGGGCTACCCATTAATAAAAATAAAAGGCTAAGTAAGTGAAAGAGTAAGAATGAATACCATATTAATGAATAGACTACGGCAAAGGGGGTAAATGATTTTGCAGAAAGTGAAAGTAATTTATAACGTTCTGATGATGATTTAGTATTAACCATTAAAACAATCGCTGCTGCAACTAAATCACTCATCATAAGAAATCGCAGTAGACCCCATTGTCGTCCATTACCTAAGAATTTCTCTTCTATATCCTCTTCAGTTCCAGAGAGTTGATGATGTTTTAAGTGCTCCTTACGCCTAATCCAAGGGTTAGCTGTGCTGGGGCGAATAAGCCATACCATTATCATCATAAAGTTATGCATAAAACGGTTTTTTTTGAAGTATAAACTGTGGATTAAGTCGTGTTCAATTTCGTGTGCTAATGAAATACATAAGGTATTTACGATCAAACAACACCACCAAGGAATATAGCCATATAGATAAAATAGTGAACTTGACACTATGGTTACTATAATTACCATAAATATACTAAAACCTAAAATATCTTGGTGTTTTAGAATGGGATGACGAAGCTTTAGGTCTTTACAATAATTAATAATTACTCTTCTGATTTTTTTTGATCTTTCACTGTCATTCTCTTCTGTTGAATTAGATGAATATATGTTCATGATTCTCTCCTCAACAAATGATATTAATAAATTATTTTTAATATCATTTATTTATAAATATCTGAAGTAAATTGCTTTGCATAGCCAGAGTTTACAATAGGTGCGGTAATTAATTCTGATGGGGGTGCGAGTATCTTGATGAGGTAATTTATCTTTTCAATTGTGGGGTTGAGAAAATAGCTAGCGGTCGTATCTGATAAGTAATGAGAAAAGCTGTTGCATAGTTCTTGTAATATTTCATTATCTAAAATATTTTTTTGCTGTATTTCCTGAATAATAAGATCCAACGCATAAGCATAGCTCAACACTTGTGCTTCAGTATGGGTGAATTTACGCTTTTGGCAGTTTGCCACTATTTTCTTTTCTAAAATTTGTGCAATATTAGTTGGAGCAATATTCTGATTTTCAAATTTATTTAGCTGTACTAGATAGCTGGCAATTTGGTAGGACATAACTGAGTTATCACCGGCGAAAGTTATATTTGCTTCACAGTCATTTTGTATGCTAATTATTTGATTGTAATGATGATATCCCAGCGCTCCACACATCATACGACATTTACGTAAAATATCTAAGCCTAATGATGAACCAATATATTTTCCTGCGCTAGCTAAAATTTTCAATTCATTATGCGCGCTTTCATTATCCCAGTTTTTTTTAAAGCGCCCAATGATAATGTTATTTAGAATGCGCAGAGAGAATGCCTTTAGTAACTCTGGATATAACCTTTGGTAAAATAACGGTTGCATCAGCAGAGTTTGATAATTAGGCTCCAGTGTGATAGCACGATGTTGAGAAAACTTAAATGTAATATAAAGCGCAACTGATGCACATAAACTCCCGCCGCTCAATGGGAAAATACGCTCTTGTAAAAAAGTTTCAAATGCTTTTGCAAAACGTTGAGGTTTTGAATGCTGACTTAAAAACGTCCCTTGTGAAGAAATACTGGAATAACGTTTCATCATTGCATCAAGCGGTAAACTCACTTGATTAAATCGAATGCCGGCAAATTGAGAACCATGAATACCGCCTTTCGGTCCACACGACATAACACTTATGCCAGAAAATAAAGTGCCATATTCTTTATCCCTCAATGGTACTCTAAACCAGTGAATCCCTTCATCACAACCATTGACAATAAGCCTTGCCAAGACCATACCGACAGTTGCAGCATAAAGGGCGTTACCTACCCAGAACTTACAGGATTCAGGTGTTGGTGAGTGGAGAAATAACCTTTTTTGTGAGTGAACGTAGGTGACTGTAGTTTCTATATTATGCAAATTGGTACCACAGGCTATTTCAGTGCAACAAAAGGAGTAAATATGGTGTAGGTTAATTATCTCATTATGATATTTATTCATTTGAGTTGTATCAGATTGTGTAAATACCACGTTTCCAGCAATGAGATGTGCAACAATGGATATACTCAATGAAACATCGAAAGCACCAAATATAGCAATGTTTTGACATAACTCATCGAATCTTGATTGTTTGGCTTGCCCGAGCCACATGTCATTATTAATCAAATCCTCCTGAAAAATAACATGCATCCTTTTTACTGTTAAAGCCATATAATCATGCAGTGAGATATGATGTTTTATTCTAGGATCAAATAACTTCATTCCAAGGATTTTTTTAACTTTATCATCGCAATCCATAAGTATCCTCCGATAATAGTCTGAAAATAATTAATATCCTAATGGATTTGATTCCTTTTCATGGTACATATATAGTATATATATTATAAAAATAAACATTACTCATTGTGGTCGTTGGTTTCAATGTATTCACATTTAAAATAAGTATCATTATTATTAAATTTAGCGATAATCATTTGTATAAACTGAGAATAATTATATGTATAATATATTTTATAGTAATGATTACTTAGTGAAGATAATGATGATGCTCAATTTGATTAGCTCTTGAGAGATAATATTTTGTGGGGAGATAAAATATCGGATAGGATTTAAAGAGGCTGAATAGAAAAATATTGTTGTTAGCGGCCCACCTTATTGGTGGGCCACCGTAGGATCCAATGGCATTCCTCTTCTCAGCGCCAAAATGGGCGGCTGTAATCTCGCTTAATATCCTCTCGGCTCAGGCCAATATCTTTTAGCTGATCTGAATTCAATCTCGCCATGACATTGGCTGCTTTACGCCGCTCATTCCATTGATACGAATATCTGTATGCTTTTAGCCATAATTGAATAAAAATATTTTGGCGATTTTTTGCAGCTCTAACAGTTGACGAGCAGCATTCATCTATTTGATCTTCAATTATATTATTCATCATCGACTCCCCGTCAGTAGGTGAGCCATTAGCATGAAGCTTTGGTGCAAAACATGACAGATGCAAATTAGGACTATTATTTCCATACAGATATGCGATATATCAACTGAATGGTACAATTTCGCTCCATCTGTACTGCTTTACTCGTCATACTTCAAGCTGCATGTATGTTGGTTACCTTCGTTCACCCCAGTCACTTACTTGTGTAAGTTCTTGGGGACTCGCTCAGTTGCCGCCTTCCTGCAACTCGAATTATTTAGAGAAATTACTCATTTACCAGGTGATATCAATGACTCGTTACCAACAACTGGCTGATATTCTTAGTCAGCGGATTAAAGCAGGGCTGTATGTTGCAGGTGAGCGACTCCCCTCGGTCAGACTCTTGAGTGACGAGCATGGGGTGAGTATTAGCACCGTACAGCAGGCGTATCGGCAACTGGAAGAGTGCCTGTTGATTGAAGCGCGGGCGAAGTCGGGTTATTTCGTGCGTTGTAGTTCAAATCTGCCCTCTTTACCTGCAACCTGTACCCATGCACAGCGGCCGGTCGAGATATCGCAGTGGGAAAATACACTGGCGTTTTTGCAAAAAAGCGATTTGGATAATGTTATCCATCTGGGGGGCGGCTCACCAGATCTGTCTGGCCCTGGGCTTAAAATTCTCAGCCGCTTATTGAGCCGGGTGAGTCTTCATCAGAGTGAAGAAGTGCTGGAATACGACAATATTTACGGCTCGCCAGTATTACGTGAACAAATCGCCCGCCTGATGCTCGACAGCGGTAATCATCAATCAGCTGAAAATATTATTATTACTTCCGGGTGCCATGGCGCGCTGGCTATTGCATTAGGCGCGGTTTGCCAGCCCGGTGATATTGTGGCGGTGGATTCCCCCAGTTTTCATGGCGCGATGCAAACCCTAAAAGGGATGGGCATGAAGGTGATTGAGATCCCAACCGATCCGGTGGTGGGGATCAGTCTGGAAGCCTTGGAAATGGCTTTGGATCAATGGCCGATCAAGGCCGTGCAACTGACGCCGACCTGCAATAATCCTCTGGGCTACAATATGCCGGATGAGCGCAAAAAGGCGCTGCTGACTCTTGCCCAACGCTATGATGTCGCCATTATTGAAGATGATGTGTATGGCGCACTGGCTTATCAATACCCGCGCCCACCGACCATTGCCTCATTTGATGATGATGGCCGGGTATTGCTGTGCAGCTCCTTCTCAAAAACGGTGGCTCCGGGTTTGCGTATTGGTTGGATTTCTCCGGGGCGCTATTTGGATAAAGCGCTGCATATGAAATATATTTCTGCCGGGCGGGTTGCTTCACTGCCACAACTGGCGATGGCCGAATTTATCAAACAAGGCCATTACATGCAGCATTTACGTCGGATGCGCCGCCAATACCAACGCAACCGTGACATTATGACTGGTTGGGTGATGAAGTATTTCCCGCCGAATACTTGCCTGAGTCGGCCGCAAGGCAGCTTTATGCTGTGGGTTGAGTTACCACATGGGTTTGATAGCTTGCGTCTTAATCGCTGCTTATTACCCTTAGGTGTGCAGGTAGCCGCCGGATTTATCAGCTCGGCTTCAGGTAAATATCGCAATTGTTTGCGGTTGAGTTACAGCAAACCGATGACGGCTGAAATTGAACGCGCCGTGCAAAAAGTGGGCAAGACAATTTATGAATTGTTGGCGGAGGATGAGCCTAAGGTAGCTGAAAAGCAAAACCAGCCTTAGTCTGGCTCAGACTGTTGACAAACCTCGACGACTCGATCTTGCAAGGTGAAGGCAGGTAGAAGAGTAAAGCGTCCGCGCCAGGGATGGCGCGGCTCGAGCCCCCAAGGACGGGTTTACGGCGTCTTTACGATCTGCCTGTTTTCACCGCTATGGGCACTTTGTCATCAACCTCACCAGCCTTAGGTTGGCTGCTACTGACGCAAATAGATCTGTGGCAGAGCGCTTTCCGGATGACGTGAAATGCCCAGATCAGCTTGATACCAGCGGGTCAGTGTTTCGGCATTGAGCACTTCCTCCGGTGTGCCACAAGCTACCAGTTCGCCCTGTGCTAACAGCAAAATACGGTCGGCATAGAGTGCGGCCAGATTCAAATCATGCAGCACGCAGCACACCGCCAGAGGTTCTTGGTGAGTGAGCTGGCGCAATAGGCGCAGGGTGTGTTGTTGATGGTACAAATCTAATGCAGAAGTCGGTTCGTCGAGGAACAACCAGCGCGGGGTCGGTTCAGGTTGCCACAGTTGCGCTAACACACGAGCGAGTTGAACCCGTTGTTGCTCGCCTCCGGACAGCGCGCGGTAATCCCGCTGCGCCAGTGCCAGACAGTCTGTTTGTGCCATCACTTCTTGCAGCGCCTGGCGATGATGGGCCGCTCCATAAGGTGCGCGACCCATTTGAATCACTTCACGAACACTGAAAGGAAAAGCCAAATCACTGTATTGGCGCATCACCGCTCGGGCGCGGGCCAATGCTTGGGGCGGCCAGCTAGTGAGGTTTTTCCCCAGCAACTGGCAGTGACCTTCAGAGGGGGCAAGATAGCCGGTTAATAAGCGCAATAGAGTGGATTTCCCCGCGCCGTTTGGCCCAATAATGGCCACCATTTCACCGCTGGCAATGTGTAGCGAAACGTTATTAATCAGCTTTTTCCCCTGAACATGGTAGGAAAGCTGATTCGCTTCTAATCGTGCGGTATCTGTTATATCAACCACTGCGTTGCTCCCGCTGACGTAAAATCAGCCACAGAAAATAAGGGCCACCCAGTAGGCTAGTGATTAACCCAACCGGCATTTCAGCGGGTGCGACTAAGGTTCGAGCCAGGGTATCGGCGGTCAATAGCAGACAAGCCCCGCCCAGCGCCGCTCCGGGTAGCAGCCAGCGGTGATCTGCCCCGATCCGCATGCGGATAAGGTGCGGAACGACCAACCCGATAAAACCAATCACACCACTGACGGCAACGGCGGCACCAATCAAAATCGCGCTGAGTAACAGCAAGCGCAGTTTGGCTTGCTTTACATTTACACCGAGGTAGTGCGCTTCTTCATCTCCTAGCTGCAACAGGTTCAACTGGCGTGCTTGCAGCAAACCGAGCATACAAGCGGGCAGAATCAATGATGCTGCTACCATGAGTGTCGACCACTGCGCTTGACCTAAACTGCCCATGCTCCATAGGGAGAACTGGCGTAATTGTTGATCATCACTGATATAAGTCAGCACGCCGACCGCTGCACCACATAGCGCATTGATCGCAATACCGGCCAGCAGCAAACGGGATAAGTTGCCATGCCCCCAGCGGCTGAGAGTGAAGATAATGGCGGAAATCGCCAGGCTGCCGATAAAGGCACCGACCATATGACTGTAAAGCGCCAGCAGTGGCGGCAGACTGAATGGCATCACAATAATCAGCCCGACACACAGGGCTGCGCCACTGCTGATCCCCAACAGGCCGGGGTCTGCCAGTG
>NZ_JBLWEX010000161.1:0-12613 GCF_048323875.1 Yersinia sp. LJYL362 | reverse complement strand
GGTTACTGCCAACCGCAGATGCCTATCCATCCCGCGATTGACCAATGACGTAATCTCATTTTGCAGTCGTTTCATGCTTCTCCTTGGCAAATTGACCCGCCGCTGCCCCCATTGCACGTTTTAGCATTGGTTCCAACATCATCAGCAACAACCAGCGCAAGGGTTTGCGGCTGACATTTCTGACGATAAAACCTGCTGCACCTGCCGGGCCATAGGTCAATGCGACACTAAAAATAATTTTAATTAGTGTTGTTAATACTACACCTGCTCGGGTTCGGGTGGGGTTATTGTTCATCTGTGTGCCCTCCGGCAGGTTTTACTGTTATTTGAATGCGTTATATCACAACTGACGAAAACGGCTCTGCACCCCGAAAGTTTCGGAAGTGACATAGCGCTCAACCTGGCGCAAACGCTGCTCTCCTGACCCCAGCTCATATTCAAGCTGATCGAGAAGCTGGCGTGGCGTCGCCTCCGGACGCTCGCTAAAACTGGACGCGGGCGCAGGTTCCAGTAGGAAAGTCAGCACGATATAAGCGGCAATAGTGAAAACGAACAAACCAAAGAACAGCGACAACACCACCATCACACGGATCAGCCGCACCGGAATATCAAAATAGTGCGCTAACCCGGCGCAAACACCTTTGATCATGCCTTCTTCTGGCACGCGATAGAGTTTTTTCTTACTTAATACATTGTTTTTAAATGAATCGTTTTTAAACATATCGCCCATTATGACTGCCTCCAGTTTGGATGCTCAGCATCAAGAATTTCTTCCAATGCCTGAATACGCTCACGCATCCGGCGCGCATCGTCAGTTAACTGCGATAGACGTTGCATATCCTGATGGCTAAGTTGAGCCCCACTTTGCTGGCGATTGCTGTAATGCAGCCATAACCAAATCGGTGCGACAAACAACACAAAAATGGTCAACGGTATGGCAAGAAATAGAATACTCATTCGTTCCCCTTAATGATACCCGTCCTACTTCAAGCTGCATGTGCATTGGCGGCCTTCGCTACTCGAATTATTTGGGGTATTAATGCTCGCGGATCTCCGCATTTTTATCATCACGGGCCGCCTTTATACCGACGGCCTGATGAGGTATTTTTCTGAAAGTGAGCAATAACTTATGGCACTGAATTCATTTTTGCTTTCAGTGCCGCCAGTTGGTTGCTAATTTCATCATCGGCTTTCAGCTCAGCAAACTGACTTTCCAGCGACTTTTGTTTGCCAATACCCACAGTTTCGGCCTCAGCTTCCATGTGATCAATGCGGCGTTCAAACTGTTCAAAACGGGCCATGGCTTCATCCAGCTTGCCACTGTCTAACTGACGACGAACATCACGAGATGATGCAGCCGCTTGATGACGCAATGTCAGTGCTTGCTGCCGGGCGCGGGTTTCAGTCAGCTTACTTTCAAGTTCGGTGATTTCGTGCTTCATGCGGGTGAGCGTTTCATCAACCGTGGCCACTTCCCGTGTCAAGGTTTCAATCAGGGCCACCACTTTTTGCTTTTCAATCAGTGCAGCACGCGCCAAATCTTCTTTATCTTTGCGCAAAGCCAGTTCGGCTTTATCCTGCCACTCCTGCTGCTGGCTCTCACAATGGTCAATGCGCCGGAGCAGTTGTTTTTTCTCAGCCAGTGCGCGGGCCGATGTTGAGCGGATCTCAACCAGTGTATCTTCCATTTCCTGAATCATTAGCCGCACTAACTTCTGTGGATCTTCCGCTTTATCCAGTAATGTATTGATGTTGGCGTTCACGATATCGGCAAAACGAGAAAAAATACCCATAATTTACATCCTCTTTAACTGATTGGCGTTTGGCTACGCCGATTCACATAATGTCGATAGTGATATATCAAGAGTCGTGCCAACTTTTTATAAAAGTTAATCTACTGAAAAACAACATAAAATATTTTTTGACTGTTTTAAGATAAAAGGTAGAGTGATTACTTTAACCAACTATTGGCGAATTTCATCATGAGTGAGCAATTAGAGAACCTGTTAGGCCAAGCCAACTCTTTTGTTGAGGTGCTAGAGCAAGTTTCAGGACTGGCAAAACTCAACAAGCCGGTGTTGGTGATTGGTGAACGGGGTACCGGCAAGGAGTTGATAGCCCACCGCCTGCATTATCTATCTGACCGCTGGCAAGGCCCGTTCATTTCGCTCAATTGTGCTGCTCTTAATGAAAATTTACTCGATTCGGAGCTGTTCGGCCATGAGGCGGGAGCCTTTACTGGTGCGCAGAAACGTCATCTTGGGCGTTTTGAACGCGCAGATGGCGGCACTCTGTTTTTAGATGAACTCGCCACGGCCCCCATGCTGGTACAAGAAAAGCTATTACGGGTCATTGAGTATGGTCATCTGGAGCGCGTTGGCGGGAGCCAACCCTTGCAAGTGGATGTTCGTTTAGTGTGTGCGACCAATGATAACTTGCCCGCACTGGCCGCCGCCGGGAAATTCCGCGCTGATTTGCTCGATCGCCTGGCATTTGATGTGGTGCAACTGCCGCCGTTACGTGAGCGCCAGCAAGATATCATGCTACTGGCTGAGCATTTTGCGATTCAGATGTGCCGCGAATTAGGTCTGCCACTGTTCCCCGGATTTACACCTCAAGCGGAACAGCAATTACGGGAATATCGTTGGCCGGGCAATGTTCGTGAGCTAAAGAATGTGGTCGAGCGGTCAGTATATCGCCATGGCGACAATAGTGAAGCGCTGGATAATATTATTATTGACCCTTTTGCTCGCCAGCCGAAAATAGAAAATGAGAATAGTGAACGCAACGACGTTGGCAGCCAAACCGATGAGTTGCCCACCTTGCCGCTCAATCTTAAAGATTGGCTACATCACAGTGAATATCAGATGCTAAAACGGGCTTTAGAACAGGCGCGATTTAATCAACGCAAAGCAGCGAGCTTACTGGGGCTGACTTACCATCAGTTACGCGGCATGTTGAAAAAACATGCAATACTGACAAGCGATAGCGAGCTGTAAGTATCGTTTTCACACAAGCGTGTATAAATATATCGGTCTGGCTGGCCGTTAATTAACACTTTCCAGTCCGCGTAGGTAGTTATTTCTTATGCAAGCATTCACTGGCATGCCAATTAAATAAGCTGCTTGTGCAAGGCTAGATAAACCCATAGAGGAATTACCATGTGTTCTATCTTCAGCAAGAGCACCATACCATCTACCGTTTATTTTTACGCTTATCGCATTTAAAGCGACTTCTGTTGATTCTGGACGCCACATGATACTGGCATTATAACCATCAATGAGTTTGTTATATATCATTATTCCACCGTCTTTTTCACACTGATGTTTCATTTCACTGTCTGCGTACCCTAGCCCGTGGAATAAAACAGGGAATAAAGTGATTAATTTAAGACTCAATTTCATTATGTATATTCCTTATTCACAGAAGGATAATCAATTTAAACATCCCTTTTGCTTTTATTTTATTTAAAGTTAGATCCCGTTTAAACTCAGAGCGCTCCATATCTGAACCGAAACAGGCTCTTATCATTGGGCTGATGCCGGTTCTCATCATCCAAATGCGCGCTAATCGCAAGACGGGTATTACCGTGTAAACCGTATCATAAGGCCGACTGCTGGCACTTGAACGTGTTTGTCTAAAACGTGGGTTGTATAAAGGTGCATCTGAGTGGATACTCCCGCCGTGTAAATAGTATTGCGTCACACTGGAAATTTGATTTGGTCCTATTCTAAGGAGAGCCATCCATTCGGATAAATGAGAAGAAAAGCGAATAACTCGTAAAACTTCAGGATGTGTCTGCTGGCCCTGATGTGATAAGAAAAAATCTAACGTCTGATGAGCACTGTACATATTATGAGTTGCTCTTATCTGATAGACATTAATGACTATATTAGGTTCGCCACGCGCTTCTCTATGCCGTAAGATGCGTTCAGCATATTCATGAGCAAATCTCCGATCGGCGGTAGTCGATATAAATGCACTGCCGCCATGTTCATTCCCAGCATTACGGCAACTCCTGCCACTCAGATGTTCAATGATATTATTGTTCGTTCCTGAAGAATAAAAACCGTTATTAAATATTTCCTCGTGACTTCTGGTGTCAACACGCCAGACAATATCAGGCGGTTTAGCCCTCACATTAAAAACCGCCACACTGTAAGTCAATAAAATGATGAGTAAGCTGATGTTAACCATAATAACCTCAATGATATGTGGCGTAATGGATTATTATTTTATTCACATCAGAATATAGCAAAATACATATTAGCATCAAAGACTAAAAAATATGTTTATATACCTATAATTTATAATCTTTGGTTAAAATAAAACATAACCGAATTTGTATAATCAGCAGGTTTGAAAATTATTATCATGAGCAAGGCCGTCAGAAGAGTGCGTATTATGACAGGCAAAAAAAAAGCCAGCACCCGAGCTGGCTTAAAAAACACTGGAAGCAATGTGAGCAATGTCGTGCTTTTCTGTCAAAAGCCTGAAATTTTAGGCTTTATCCTGAAGAGCAAGATAATGATAATGGTTATCAATAGCACTTGCAAGCACATTGTTGAGAATTTTTCTCATTTCCATACTAATTGTGATGAAATTATGCGCAAAACCGAGATGAAATAGTACATCAGCTCGCCATTGTTAGCGGAGGTTTCTGGCTGAATAAACAATAATTTGCTGTTTATTACTCTCAATTGCTGCAACAAACAGCAGACAGCGCAGTTGTTTTGCTCAATGGATTGGGAGGCGTGCCAGATTACGGTACACTAAGTGTATTGCTTACTTGACTGCGAAAGCGTTTATGCGTGCGTTCTTTATTTTGATGCTATCGATTTGGATGCTGCCGCTAGCTAGCCTTGCGACCCCCGCGCTGGCGGAGCCTGCCCCTGCTGCCACCCCGACTCAACCACTGCCGGATATCCGTCAGCGCGGCTTTGTCTATTGTGTCAGTGGGATACTGAACACCTTCAACCCACAGATGGCCAGTAGTGGATTAACCATCGACACCCTTGCGGCACAGCTTTATGACCGCTTATTGGATGTTGACCCCTACACTTACCGGTTAATTCCTGAATTGGCAGAAAGCTGGCAAGTGCTGGATAACGGCGCCACCTACCGTTTTCATTTGCGTAAAGACGTCCCTTTCCAGACGACGGATTGGTTCACTCCCACACGAAAAATGAATGCTGATGACGTGGTATTCAGTTTCCAGCGAGTATTCGATTCGCAGCATCCTTATCATGATGTTAACGGCGGTGAATACCCCTACTTTGATAGCTTACAATTTGCTGATGCAGTGCAAAGCGTCAAAAAACTAGATGACTATACCGTTGAATTTAAGCTGAAAGCCCCCGATGCCTCATTTCTCTGGCATTTAGCGACCCATTATGCGCCGGTCCTTTCAGCGGAATATGCCGATGTATTAACCCAAAAAGGCCGACAAGAACAGATCGACCGCGAACCTGTGGGCACTGGCCCCTTCTTGTTAAACGAATATCGGTCTGGGCAATATATCCGTTTGTTCCGTAACAGTGACTACTGGAAAGGTTTACCACGCATGCCGCAGGTCGTCATCGACCTCGGGGTGGGTGGAACCGGTCGTTTGTCCAAATTATTGACCGGTGAATGTGACGTGCTGGCCTATCCCGCTGCAAGTCAGTTGTCTATTTTACGCGATGACCCGCGCCTGCGATTAACACTGCGCCCGGGGATGAATGTGGCCTATTTGGCCTTTAATACCCGCAAGCCGCCGCTGAATGATCAACGCGTCCGCCAAGCGATCGCCTTATCTATTAATAACCAACGATTGATGCAATCAATCTATTACGGTACGGCGGAAACTGCGGCATCCATTTTGCCACGTGCATCATGGGCTTATGATAATCAGGCCCAGGTGACTGAATATAATCCGGAAAAAGCCAAAGAGATCCTCAAAGAGCTGGGGATCACCAAGCTGCAACTCAATTTATGGGTACCGACGGCGTCGCAGTCCTATAACCCCAGCCCATTAAAAACGGCGGAGTTGATACAAGCAGACTTAGCGCAGGTTGGGATTACAGTGAATATCGTGCCAGTCGAAGGCCGTTTCCAGGAAGCTCGCCTGATGGAGATGAACCACGATCTGACACTCTCTGGCTGGTCAACCGACAGTAATGACCCCGACAGTTTCTTCCGCCCATTATTAAGCTGTGCGGCAATTCGTTCGCAAACAAACTATGCTCACTGGTGTGACCCCGAGTTTGATGAGTTGCTGCAAAAGGCCTTACGTTCCCAGCAACTATCGGCGCGTATTGAATATTATCAGCAAGCTCAACGCATTCTGGAACAGCAGTTGCCGCTGTTGCCCTTGGCTTCATCCTTGCGGTTACAAGCATACCGTTATGATATTAAAGGTTTAGTGTTAAGCCCGTTTGGTAACTCTTCTTTTGCCGGAGTGTTTCGTGAAAACCAGCTTCGTGAAAACCAGGTTCATGAAAGCCAGTCTCACCAAAGCAATCGCGATGAGGGCAAAAAGCCATGATAATCTTCACCTTACGGCGTTTATTACTGCTGGTGATAACCCTGTTTATGTTGTCATTGGTCAGTTTTAGCCTGAGCTATTTTACCCCTCATGGCCCTTTAAGTGGCGCATCGCTACTGGATGCTTACCAATTCTATTTCAGCAGCTTGCTCCAATGGGATTTCGGTGTTTCCAGCATTAATGGTCAGCCCATCAGCGAGCAATTACGCGAAGCTTTCCCCGCCACTATGGAGCTGTGTGTTCTGGCTTTTACCTTGGCGCTGTTTGTCGGTATTCCGCTGGGGATTATTGCCGGAGTGATGCGCGGTAAATTGGCTGATATCGCCATCAGTTCCATTGCCCTCATCGGTTTCTCAATCCCGGTATTTTGGCTGGCTCTGCTATTGATGTTGTTCTTTTCGCTGCATTTGGGTTGGCTGCCGGTTTCTGGGCGTTTTGATCTGTTGTATCAAGTCAAACCCGTCACCGGGCTGGCGTTAGTCGATGCGTGGCTGTCGCCCTCGCCCTATCGTAAAGAGATGATGCTCAGCGCGTTGCAACATATGATTTTACCCATCACGGCCTTAGCGGTAGCCCCCACCACTGAAGTCATTCGCCTGATGCGCACCAGTACCGATGATGTTATCGGACAAAACTATATTAAAGCGGCGGCAACCCGTGGCTTGTCCCGGTTTACCATTATTCGCCGCCATGTGTTGCACAATGCTTTGCCGCCGATCATTCCCAAATTGGGGTTACAGTTCTCAACCATGCTGACATTGGCGATGATAACCGAAGTGGTGTTTAACTGGCCGGGATTAGGTCGTTGGCTAATCAATGCGATTCGACAACAAGATTACGCCGCCATTTCAGCCGGTGTGATGGTAGTAGGTTCGTTGGTTATCGTCATTAACGTCCTGTCGGATATTCTGGGCGCGATGATGACGCCGTTAAAGCATAAGGAATGGTATGCCCTTCGATAATGTCTATCGCGAGAAAAAAATGCCCAGCCCGCTGCTGTATACCTGGCGGCTTTTCTATGCCGATGGCTTGGCAATGGTGGGGTTTTACGGCGTTCTGGGGTTGTTAGTGTTATGTGTACTGGGCAGCACGCTAGCCCCTTACGCTCTCGACCAACAGTTTTTGGGCTACCAATTACTGCCGCCCTCATGGTCACGTTACGGCAATGTCTCTTTCTTCCTGGGCACTGATGACTTAGGGCGCGACATTTTAAGCCGCTTATTGGCGGGCACCGCATCCACTTATGGGTCGGCGCTATTGGTGACAGTGGCGGCGGCACTGTGTGGCGTGATCCTCGGGGTGTTTGCAGGTATCACCCACGGTTTTCGTTCAGCCATTCTTAATCATGTGCTGGATACACTGCTCTCGATCCCCTCCTTACTGCTGGCCATTATTGTGGTGGCTTTTGTCGGCCCGAGTTTAGAACACGCCATGTTCGCCGTCTGGCTGGCATTGCTGCCCCGCATGGTGCGTACTATTTACAGCGCCGTGCATGATGAACTCGATAAAGAATATGTGATTGCCGCCCGTCTGGATGGTGCGTCGACCCCTCATATTTTGGCCTATGCCATTTTGCCTAATATTGCATCTGTATTAGTCACTGAATTTACTCGCGCGCTCTCGATGGCGATTTTGGATATTGCGGCCCTGGGTTTTCTCGATTTGGGCGCACAATTACCCTCACCAGAATGGGGCGCAATGCTCGGAGATTCACTGGATTTAGTCTATGTTGCGCCGTGGACCGTGATGCTGCCTGGTGGGGCAATTTTGGTCAGTGTGTTGCTGGTTAATCTGTTAGGTGATGGTATGCGCCGTGCTATTAATGCGGGGGTGGAATAATGCCGTTACTGGATATTCGCAACCTCACTATTGAGTTTATGACGGCCGAAGGGATGGTGAAGGCGGTTGACCGCATCAGTATCACCCTGACGGAGGGCGAAGTTCGTGGATTAGTCGGCGAGTCAGGTTCGGGCAAGAGTCTGATTGCCAAGGCTATTTGCGGCGTGAGTAAAGATAACTGGCGTATTACCGCCGACCGTTTTCGCTTTAATGATATTGACCTGTTGCAACTGACACCCCGTGAACGGCGTAAGGTGATCGGCCATAATATTTCGATGATTTTTCAGGAGCCGCAATCCTGTTTAGACCCCTCAGAGAGTATTGGTCAGCAATTGGTACAAGCTATCCCCGGTTGGACTTACAAAGGCCGCTGGTGGCAGCGGTTTCATTGGCGCAAACGTCGGGCAATCGAGCTGCTGCATCGTGTGGGGATCAAAGACCACAAAGACATTATGCGCAGCTACCCTTACGAGCTGACCGAAGGCGAATGCCAAAAAGTGATGATTGCTATCGCGCTGGCCAATCAGCCGCGCTTGCTGATTGCCGATGAACCCACCAACGCCATGGAACCCACCACTCAGGCCCAGATTTTCCGCTTGCTGGCGCGATTGAATCAAAACAACAACACCACGATTTTGCTCATCAGCCATGATTTACAAATGATGAGTAAATGGGCCACGCGAATTAATGTGTTGTATTGCGGCCAGACAGTGGAAAGTGCTGTTTGTGAAGACCTGCTGTCTTCCCCGCACCACCCTTATACTCAGGCCCTTATCCGGGCCATGCCCGACTTTGGCCGCTCTCTGCCACACAAAAGCCGGCTGAATACCTTGCCGGGGGCGATTCCGTCATTAGAGCACTTGCCGATTGGCTGTCGTTTGGGGCCACGTTGCCCTTATGCCCAGAAAACCTGTATCGAAACACCACGCTTGCGATTGGTGAAAAACCACGCCTTTGCCTGCCACTTCCCCTTAAATCTGGAGGAGCAATAATGGCCGAGACGCTGCTCGAAGTCCGTAATCTCAGCAAAACCTTCCGCTATCGCACGGGCTTATTTCGCCGCCAGCATGTGGAGGCGGTTAAATCGGTCAGTTTCACCTTACGCGAGGGGCAAACGCTGGCGGTTATAGGTGAAAATGGCTCGGGTAAATCTACTTTAGCGAAAATGCTGTCGGGTATGATTGAACCGACCGACGGTGAATTGCTCATTGACGACCACCGTCTGGTGTATGGTGATTATGCTTATCGCAGCCAGCGTATTCGGATGATTTTCCAAGACCCGAGTACCTCGCTTAACCCGCGCCAACGCATCGGCCAACTGCTGGATGCGCCACTAAAACTGAACACCGATTTAGATGCCGCCGCACGCGAACAGCGCATCTACCAGACTTTACGCCAGGTGGGGTTGTTACCGGATCACGCTAATTACTATCCTCATATGTTGGCCTCCGGTCAGAAGCAGCGTATCGCACTGGCGCGAGCATTGATCCTTCAGCCCAAAGTGATTGTTGCCGATGAAGCATTGGCATCACTGGATATGTCGATGCGTTCACAGATTATTAATCTGATGCTGGAGTTACAGGAAAAACACGGCATATCCTATATTTATGTGACCCAACACTTAGGCATGATGAAGCATATCAGTGACCAGGTGATTGTGATGCATGAAGGGGAAGTGGTGGAGCGCGGCAGTACCGCAGAAGTGCTCGCAGCCCCGTTGCATGACCTAACTAAACGATTGATTTCCAGTCATTTTGGTGAAGCATTAACCGCAGATGCCTGGCGTCGGGATAACGCAAACTTCTAACCACTTCAGAATTAATGTGACATTGTCACGTTATCCGCAAACAAACCTGTCTCCGCGATCATCTGATCGCGGAAATTTTATGATCATATATGAGGTTAATAGCAAAGCTACTAATGACGGCTAACAGAGTCAAATGAAGGGGAATAGTGCCGTTGGGGTCGTAGTCGCGTAAGCGACCGGAGCGCCCCTAGGTGCGGTAAACTCCTTCACTCACTGAATCCGATACCCTCGTTAGCCAGTTATTAACTAACGTAACAACATTATTGTTATATATAATAATATGTTATTACTTTTAGTTATGGATTATGGCTTAACATTATTTTATCTCGCCAACTCAATCAGCAATGATATCCACTGTGTTCATTCCCTAAAACAACAGGATATCTCGCCGATGTTGAACCCTCTCACTTTGCATAACACCCAGCCAGATACCGCACTACCCACCTTGTCCCGCATTTATCTGTATTCGTCGCCTGGTGATGTGCTTGGGCCACATTCACCTGAAACTTTGGCGTGTTGCTGCCCCTAACGGAGGTCATAATGGTGCAATTTAGACGGCAAGATAATGCTCATTGGTATCATGAAACCCAGCGCAGTGGCGGAGTCCTTACCGCGCAAGTTGCCGACGAAAGTGACACGGCCAATAATGGCAACATCGGCAATCCCTATCAGAGAGAAAATCCCCTTGAGTCAGGCATGTTCCTGCTTGGGTTAGCCACTGATATTCCGCAGGAACTCACTCATCCCTTGCAGCACTACTCTGCTATTTTATCTGCCTCAGATGCTCTGTACCTGGCGCTTTTCCCCCAGTTTGTCGAGGTCGATCGCGAGAATACATTTTCATTATATGACCGATTAAGTAGCGCCTTGACGGTCGCGCAAGTGACCGGCATTCAGCGTTTATGCAGTCATTATGCGGCCCTCCTCACGCCACTTTCCAGCCCAGATGCCTCGCGGGAAAGTAATATGCGACTGACACAGATAACCCAATATGCGCGGCAACTCGCCAGCCAGCCGACACTGATTGACCGGCATGCACTGCAACAGTTGGCTGAGGTGGGGCTAACAGACGCAGATATTATTGTTTTATCACAGATAATTGGTTTTGTTGGATTCCAGGCCAGAGTGGTCGCCGGTTTATCGGCCCAAGCCGGTTATCCGACCGTCATGCTACCCGGCTTCCCACGCATGGAAGATGCCCCGTCAGCCCTGTTATTAGAAAGTGAGCCACAATGGCGAGGTTGGCTGCCCTCGCGGGCGCAAAACGACGCGGTTACCACCGAGGACACCCCTGTGGCTAGCGAGGCGACACTCAACGCGTTGCTCTCACTCCATCAAGAGAGTTTGCTCGCCTATAGCGCGATTACCGCGCAGTTTGATAACCCTGAACGAATGCAATCTGACTGGCAGGAATGGGTGTCACTGGTGAGTGCCCGAATCAACGGCAGCCTCTACTGCCAGGCTCATCATCAGCATAACTTGCAACAATTGACTGAAGATAGCGCATTATTAGCCGCACTAAGGACGGGCGTCGATCAGGCTTTGGCCGCACAATCTACGGAACAAATCCCCCATCTGCTTATCTCGGTTACGGCCGAACTGACCCGTGCACCAGAGCGCTTTAGCCACCAGCATCTTAGCCCGTTGCGGGCTTTAGGCTTCAGTGATAAACAGTTGCTGGGTATTATCTTGAGCGCCGCGTCTGCTGGATGGACTAACCGGTTACGCCACACACTGGGGCAAACGGTTTAAATCCGGCGATCAAGTAAGCCATTACGCCTCGTGGGAAATCAGCCACTCTTGGGCGACGTCGAAGAAGTGCTGGGCCAGCGGTGTCACCCGCCCTGGTTCAGCCACCACCACCGCAGCATGTCGGCTCATTTTAGGAATATCCACCGGCCTTCGCAGTAATGCCGGAGACATCTCTGCCAGTAAACTGCCTTGAGGGAATAAACCACAGCCCAACCCAACAAAGATCCCTTGTAGCAACTGAAATATCGATATGCTTTCCAGCCGAGCATGCAGTGATAACCCTGCATCGCGGAAACTATTATCCAGATAACGCCGGAAGTAACGGCTAGGCTCCGCCAGACACAGTGGCAATGCGGCTACCTGAGAAAGTGTCAGTGGCTCGGTGCCTATCAACTCAGGAAAATGCTCGGGATGAAACACCACATCAACCCCGCTATCGACTAGCGGTTGAGCTTGAAAATGCAGTTCATTCAATATGGTCAGTTCAAAAAAACCTATGCCTACATCAACCGAATGGCCGGTTAACGCTTCCAACAATTGATCTGCGCTTAACACCGAGACGCGATAGTCCAGATGAGGATAGCGTTCACCGGCGCTTTTCAGTAATCGTGCCAAAGAGATACTGCATTGTGGCACCACGCCAATACGTAATGTGCCATTCAACCCATTTTTAAGTGACTCGACTTCCA
>NZ_JBLWEX010000160.1:0-12551 GCF_048323875.1 Yersinia sp. LJYL362 | reverse complement strand
TTCATGTGTTAGCCCTGAAAACAAAAAAACCCGACTCAGCAGCATTCATCAAGCCACTCAATCAGGTTTTGCCCGCCATTGACGGTAACAATCCAACTACCGCTAAATTAACATGTTACTACCCGACGACAAGCAGGTAGAGCTAAAAATCGTGATGCAGATCTCCTCTTGCGTTAGAAAATAAATTAGCCCCTCTTTTTAGCTCTTATTCGCGTTGAATGAATATTGCCTGTAACACGCATTACTCGGGAAATAGTCACTTAGGATTAGCCTCTATTTATTAAGAATTTTCTCAGTGTAATTAAGAAAAATTAAATAAAGTATGAGAATGAAAATATATTCCTTTCACTTGAGATTGATTCTTTATCACAGTTTACATTTCATTTCGCATATTAAATTTATGTATAGAGAATAGTTAATAGCTCGCATTAAATTATGAATAACCTTTGGCATACTCACATAAATAAGCTCTATATTTTCGTTATACCCTCTTAATTGATTTATATCATATGAAAGTAACAAATTATTTCCTAAGGTGGGTATTAACCCTCTATCCATATTTTATTTTCGCCAAAAAATGTCCTTCGCAAAGGGAATGTCGATGAATAACAATAAAAGACCGATCACTGGCTCACTGAGTCGCCGTGAATTTATTCAAACATCTGCCGCAGTCACCGGCGCTGCGGCAATTGCCGGTTCTATCACCCTACCTTTCTCGGTACAAGCCGCGCTAGCACAGGCGGAAATAGCCAATCAAGAAACAATTAAATACAGCGCTTGTCTGGTTAACTGTGGTAGCCGCTGTCCTCTAAAAGTACATGTCAAAAAGGGTGAAATTATTAAGATTGCTAATGAAGCAATTTATGATGACTCTACATTTGGCGAGCATCAAATTCGGCCCTGTTTGCGTGGCCGTTCGGTCAGATGGAAAACCTATAATCCCGACCGAGTTAAATATCCTATGTTGCGAGTAGGCAAACGTGGCGAAGGTAAATTCAAACGAATCAGTTGGGATGAAGCCACCACTATTGTGGCTAATAATCTAAAAAAAACTATTGAGCAACACGGCAACGAAGCCATTTATTATCAATACGGTTCTGGCTCTACCGGCGCTAATTTACAAGGGCGCAATGCCTGCAAAAGAATGCTCAGTTTGCTTGGCGGTTTTTTGGACCAACACGGGACCTACTCCACCGCGCAAATTAATACCGTGATGCCTTATATTTATGGGAATGCGGATGAAACCCTGCTCGATGAAATTAAGAACTCAGATTTAGTGGTGATGTTCGGCCATAATCTGGCCGAAACGCGAATGTCCGGCGGTGGACAATATATTGAAACGGTTCATGCTCTGGGGAAGAGTAAAGCGAAAGTTATTATTATCGATCCGCGGATGACTGACAGTGTTACCACCCTTAATGCCGAATGGATACCTATATTCCCCGGTACCGATGCCGCACTGGTCGCCGCATTAGGTTATGTATTAATTAAGGAAAATCTGACAGATGAAGATTTCCTGAAGGAATATTGTGTGGGGTGGGATGCCAGCACATTACCCGTCTCTGCTCCGGCCAACAGTTCATATAAGGATTATATTTTAGGCTTGGGTATCGATGGAGTAGAAAAAACACCGGAATGGGCCAGCGAAATAACCGGTATTGCGCCCACTCGTATTATCCAGCTCGCACGCGAGTTAGGAAATGCCCGTGCAGCCTGGATTTCCCAGGGGTGGGGCATTCAACGCAGTGCCAACGGTGAACAGGCTGCGCGCTCAATTATGATGTTGCCGTTGTTGACCGGAAATATAGGTAAGGCCGGAACCAATACCGGAGCCTGGGGCGGGAACGTCAAATATCCCGTACCGGGATTCAGCATTCCCAATCCAATAAAAACCGCCATCCCTTGCTTTATGTGGACTGACGCTATTTTTCGTGGCACTGAGATGACCGCTAAAAATGCCCATGTGAAGAATAAAGATAAACTGGATACCAATATTAAGTTTATGTGGAATTATGCCAGTAATGTGATTGGCAATCAGCATTCTGATCTGAATAAAACCCACCGTATTTTGCAAGATGAGTCGCTGTGTGAATTTATTTTAGTGTGGGAAAACCACATGACCCGCTCAGCTAAATATGCTGATTTATTATTACCCGACGTCACCTCGGTGGAATCCAATGATTTAATTGATAACTCCTATGCCAGTGGGGCTTATCACTACGTGACACGACTGCAAAACGCTATCGAACCTATGTGGGAATGTCGCCCGTCTTATGATGTTTTAGCCGAAATTGCGGCTAAATGCGGTATAGGCGAAGCCTTTACCGAAGGTCATACCCAGCAAGAATGGATTGAAATTAGCTATAACAAAATGCGCGAAAAGAACCCGGCGCTGCCGTCGTTTGAGCAAACTAATGACAAAGGTATTATTGACCGGATTTATGCCGATAGCAGTCAATATATCGCCCTAAAAGACTTCCGAGATGACCCGCAAAATAACCCATTGAAAACACCATCAGGCAAAATTGAGATCTACTCAGAAGCGCTTG
Source organism: Yersinia sp. LJYL362 (assembly GCF_048323875.1). Taxonomy (NCBI): domain Bacteria; kingdom Pseudomonadati; phylum Pseudomonadota; class Gammaproteobacteria; order Enterobacterales; family Yersiniaceae; genus Yersinia; species Yersinia sp. LJYL362. The sequence continues at coordinate 10,002 of NZ_JBLWEX010000160.1, read as the reverse complement.
CCACACTGGAAAAAGAGTGGCAACTGGCCCCCGGAGACCGCATTACTGCCGTCGCTGAATATTGCCCAACATTTGAAGGTGTCAGTGATGTCGACACACTAAGAACCTACCCGTTACAAATGACTGGTTTTCATATTAAAGGCCATTGCCACTCATCTTATTACAACGTGGCAATGTTACGCGAAGCAGTGCCACATCAGTTTTGGATGAACCCCATTGATGCTCAGGCCCGTGGCCTCCAACCAGGCGAGATGGTCGAAATATTCAATGATCGGGGGCGGATACGCATTGCGGTCAAAATTACCGAGCGCGTTTTACCCGGTGTGATTTGTGTACCGCAAGGAGCATGGCGCAATCTCAACAAGGAGGGCATTGATGTGGGCGGTTGTATCAATACCTTGACGACCCAGCGCCCATCGCCATTAGCGAAAGGTAACCCACAACATACCAACCTCGTTGAAGTTAAACGCGCATAAGGAGTTGAAAAATGAAGCAATATGTTTTTTTTGTCGACTCTACCAAGTGCACTGGATGCAAAACCTGCCAAATCAGCTGCAAGGATGAGAAGAACCTGGTTCTTGGGCCAAAACTGCGCCGGGTCTACGAATATGGCGGCGGTAGTTGGACACAACAGGACAATATCTGGGTACAGAATGTCTTCAATTATTATCTTTCCATTGCCTGTAATCACTGTTCATCACCCACTTGTGTCACCGGCTGCCCGACCGGTGCGATGCATAAACGTGAAGAAGACGGCTTGGTGGTGGTGAATCAGGATTTGTGTGTGGGTTGCCGTTACTGTGAAATGCGCTGCCCCTATGGTGCGCCACAATTTGATGCCAAAAAGAAACTGATGACCAAGTGCGATGGTTGCTATCAACGCGTTGCCGAAGGACATAAGCCCGTTTGTGTCGAATCTTGCCCACAACGGGCGTTAGATTTCGATGAAATCACCGTATTACGTGATAAATACGGCGAAGAAGATGCAGTAGCGCCCTTGCCCCTGACCCATTTAACACAGCCTAATCTGGTTATCAGAAGCCATCGAGATGCCAGGCCATCCGGTGATACATCAGGCCGCATCCAAAATCCAGCGGAGGTATAAAATGCATGAATTACCTTTAGTATTCTTCACCGTACTGGGGCAGACCGCCGTTGGCGTGTTTGCTTTGGTGTTCTTGAGTCATAAACTCGGCCTGACTACAGCACAACAGCTCAAACAAGCCAATATTGTCGGTCTGATTCTAATGCTTGTCGGTTTAGTCATTGGCGCTCTGCATGTCGGGCAACCTCTGAGAGCGATGAACATGTTACTCGGTGTTGGCCGCTCCCCGATGAGCAATGAAATACTGCTCAGCACTCTGTTTGTCGCAATGGCTTGTGGCACGGTTTTTTTCTCTGTCATCGTAAAAAATGCAGTACTGGCCATGCTGTGTAATGTGGCGACAGTGATTTTCGGCTTAGCCTTTGCGTGGTCAATAACACAAGTTTATCAATTGACCACAGTGCCTAACTGGGATACCTCATACACCGCATTACAGCTATGGATGACAGTATTGGTCGGCGGCGGTGCTTTCGCCATCCTTACTGGCGCACGTCAGGTGGGAGCCACGGCGTTGTTAGTTGGCGCTATCGTGACGTTGGTGAATAAGCCGGGCTACTTAAGTTTTCTGGGGCAAAGTTCAGTGGAGCTGAGTAGCCAGCAGGCTATGTTTTGGGGAGTGCAAATCCTGCTACTCACTTTGGGCATTTTCGTGGCCGCAGCAGCATTACTCAAAGACCGGATCCCACGAGCGACACTGGCAGTGAGTGCTTCCGCGCTGGTTATCGCTGAATTAGCTGGACGCATCGCTTTCTATAATCTCTGGCAAGTCCCGATGTAATGTAACGCGTTTTTAAGGCTATTAATTTTTAAGACCATTAATTTTAAAACCACGGTTCAGCCGCATTCCTCTGCGGCTAAACAAAAAGACAGTGACCGGCCAAGAGAGAGAAAATGTTGATGTTATTAAACACGACCTTGCCACGCATTCTCGGCGCGTGTTTTTACTATCCCCCGCAGTCCGATATCATGCGGCGACTCTGGCCATTGCTGCCACAAATAAAAGATCTTTTCCCGTGGCCCCATCCGACCAGCATTGCCCGTTATTGCCAACAGATACCTGATATTTCGCCAGAACAATTGGAATATGACTTCTCGGTACTGTTTGAAGGGCAAGGTGAAATGCCCGCGCCGCCTTGGGGGTCTGTTTATCTGGATAAAGAAAATATTTTGATGGGAGCCAGCACCCTGCAATATCGTGAATTTCTATCAACATTAGGGCTAGCCAGTCAGAGTGCTATTCATGAGCCGGAAGACCAGTTCGGTCTAATGCTGTTAGCTTGGGTGCATCTCATTGAGCACTCACCGTTAACTCAGCAACAGCCACCTGATTCAGCAATAGTGCTGCTCACCGAGCACCTGCTGCCATGGGCCTATCGCTATCTTGAGTTGGTCAAAAATGCACAGGTCGAGTATCGGATTTACCCTTTATTAGCTGAAATAACAGAATGTTACCTAAAGGCCCTGCACACGAAATTGGGTTTATTCCCCCATCCTCATGAGCTGTATCGGTGAAAAAATTGATGAACAGAGATGAGCGCTACTACAAAGCCTATATGGAAAGCCGGGTTATCAGTCGTCGGGGGCTATTTCGTGGCTTATTAAAAGGGGCAGCCAGCGACTCACCACCTGCAACTCACCCTCATCCGGTGATAAAAAATCCTTGCCAGAACACCTATATCTATTGTGATAGCTGTGCCGATTATTGTGAAAAACAAGCGCTACTCTGGCAGCCCAACCAGCCCCCAACATTGGTTGATAAATTATGTGATGGTTGTGGTGAATGTGCGCTTCGATGCCCAGCCATGGCACTTGAGATGGCGTTAACAAGCAAGAAAGTGGGGGATTAAATCAGGTATTATTGAGGGATAAAGAGATACCGCTGAACACCGGATAAACCCGGCAATATAACGCCTGCCTATACTCGCCAATACTCCTCATTTACGCGCAGACACTAAATAAGTAACCCCGCAGTGCTGATGCCAGTACAATGTCCGCATCTTGAAGTCCCTTGTTCCACAGGAGCGACACCGTGCACCATTACCCAGCCAGCTATACCTATGATGAAGCGAGCGACGAATACCATATCCAATACCGCGACTTTCCAGAATTAGGTTCTGTGACTTACTCGGTCGGCAACATTGAGTTAGAAGCCCTGGAAGGCATTAAAAACGGCATTGCCACACAGATAGAAGAACAGCGCCCAGTCCCGATGCCATCGGCATTGCAACCCGATGATATTGCTATTCGCATACCGATTCTGATGCGCCTGAAAGCAGAATTGCACAATGCTATGCTCAACACCCAAACCAGCAAAGCCGATATGGCCCGCAAACTGGGCTTTAATGCCGCACAGATGGATCGCCTACTCAATGTGGATTACGCCTCAAAGGTGGAAGTTCTGGAACAAGCCCTTTATTTAGTGGGTGTTGAAGCTGATGTAGCGGTAAGAAAAATCGGATAATTGGCCTGGCCCAACTGCAATCGCTCAAATTTAATGCAAGAGAGTAACAAATTGTTATTAGGCGATAATTTAAAAAAACGTTAATAGCTTCACACTTCAATACATTGACTAACATTGATGGCTATTTATGTACAAAAGTGTGATCTAATGCATAAAATTACAGTATTGAAAATCGCTCTCTATTGGGATTACATTAGCGCCATCGACTCGCAGACAGTGGCTGAGTGACTCAGGCTGGCGAGGGTGCTCCAAGGGGGAGTGGTTAAATGAAATATTTCTTTATGGGTATCTCAATTATGTTGGTGGTTTGGGTTGGCACCTTCATGATGATGGTCGAATAGTATTCGACTGAGATATTCACTACCTGACATCGTATAAAGGGCGCATTGACGCCCTTTATCAATTTAGACTCGAGATCATTTACCCGGCATCATTCTGCGCAAAGTATCATCGCGGCGAATATAGTGATGGTAAAGCGCCGCCAATGCATGAGCACCAATCACGAAATATCCTAAATTAGCAATTAATTCATGTATTTGTTTTAGATAAGCCCGTGCTTCATCATTCGGTGTCACCCATTGCGGGACTTGCCAGCCGAGCAAAAACCAGGTTTTTCCACCATAGGCCTGCGCCAAAACACCCAATATCGGTAACGATAAAAACATTAAATACAGGCACCAATGCAAAATATGAGCGCCTAATAATTGCCAATCAGGCAATTTAGGCGTGATTGCCGGTATCGCATTTTTGTGGCGCAACCAGAGCCGTGCCAACATGAGCAACCAAACAGAAAGACCAAAATTAAAATGCAGGTTTTTCACTAAGGTTCTGTCTTCATCAGGAACCGCATCACTGAGCAGCATGGCCGCATAGGTCAAAATGATCATCAATAACGTTAGCCAATGTAAGGTTATCTGGGATGATGAATAGCGATTTCTCATAGCCGCACGCTCCACTTAAATAACGCAATTAAGACTAAGTATGGTGTTAAACAGATGAAGAGAACATTAAGGATGGGTAGATAACCTGTTGAAGAGTGACTTTTATTCTGACTGAAGCCCTAAGCTACCAGCCAGAATAAGGTTATTTGGCGCTATGAATTGTTAACGGATTAAGCCGTTTCCCCTGATGCGGGTTTACCCGGTTTTAGCAAACCATCGGCACGGAACATACTTTTAATCCCGCGTACGGCCTGGCGGATCCTGTCCTGATTCTCAATCAGGGCGAAACGGACGTGGGTATCACCATAATCTCCGAAGCCAATCCCCGGCGAGACGCAGACTTTCGCTTCAGATAACAATAGCTTGGCGAATTCAAGTGAGCCTAAATGCGCATAAGGTTCGGGTATTTTGGCCCAGACATACATTGATGCTTTCGGATTCTCAACCATCCAGCCCGCTTCGTGCAGCCCGCGAACCAAGGCATTACGCCGTTGGCGGTATTGTTCGGCAATATCACGCACACACTGCTGATCCCCTTCCAGCGCAGCAATGGCAGCAACCTGTAATGGAGTAAAAGTGCCGTAGTCGTGGTAGCTCTTAATCCGCGCCAATGCATTGACCAATTCGGGGTTACCGACCATAAAACCAATACGCCAGCCCGCCATATTATAGCTTTTAGATAAGGTAAAGAATTCAACTGCAATGTCTTTTGCCCCCGGGACTTGCATGATTGATGGTGCTTTCCAGCCATCATACACAATGTCGGCATAAGCCAAATCATGCACCACCAGCACATCATATTGCTTCGCCAGCGCCACTACGCGCTCGAAAAAATCCAGCTCAACACATTGCGCCGTCGGGTTAGACGGGAAACCGAGGATCATCATTTTCGGTTTCGGTATGGTTTCGCGAATGGCTCTTTCCAATTCGCCGAAGAAATCAATGCCCTCGGTCAGAGGAACCGAACGCACTTGCGCACCGGCAATGACCGCACCGTAGATATGAATAGGATAGCTGGGATTGGGCACCAGCACGGTATCACCGTGATCCAATGTCGCCAGCATCAAATGCGCCAACCCTTCTTTTGAACCGATGGTGACAATGGCTTCACTTTCAGGGTCAATATCCACCTGATAACGATCCGCATACCAACGCGAAATAGCCCTGCGCAAGCGAGGTATCCCGCGCGAGGTGGAATAGCCGTGGGTGTCTTCACGTTGTGCGACACTGCACATTTTCTCAACAATATGCGGCGGCGTCGGGCCATCCGGATTACCCATACTAAAATCAATGATGTCTTCACCACGGCGACGCGCAGCCATCTTCAACTCAGCAGTGATATTGAAAACATAAGGGGGAAGACGATCAATTCGGGTAAAACGACGTTTGGAAGGGGATTCAGCCATAATTTCCTCAAGGATACGTTAGCGCCCGGACCGTCCGAGCGACGCTGACCAGTAAATGGTCTATTAATGAACATATCCCAGCGCTGATTAACTGTCGATAGGCTGATAACAAATATCCCACTCATCGGAGTTCAACGCGATAGCTCAAATTCACTATCCAACAGCCCCAATACCCAGTCATCACACCATTGCCCATCTAACTGGAAATTATCACGCAAGGTGCCTTCCAACTGAAAGCCGCAGCTCTCCAGCGTCCGCCGCGAAGCATGATTCCCCACAGTAACCGTGGCTTTCATTTTATGGAATTGGCATTGTTGAAAACCAAACGCCAACACCGCCATCAGTGACTCTTTCGCAAAGCCTTTGCCGTGATATGACGGCAATATGGCATAGCCCACCTCAGCCTGTTGCAGCGGCAGCCACTCAGCTAAAAACCCGGTCAACCCTATCGCCTGCCCGCTTTCTCTTTCGCGGATAACCAAGCATAACCAGTGATTGGCGGTTTTTTCCCACGGCATGATACGCGATTCAAAACGACCCCGTATTTCGGCCATTTCCAATGGGTCCGCAATATAACGCTGGACGTCCGGGTCTTGATGTAGTTGCAAAAACAGAGGCCAATCCTGTTCATTAAGGCTATCCAGAACCAATCTTGGTGTTCTCAACGAAAGAGGAGAGTGGCTAAACATGGGGATCACCGGCACTATTTTTCCTTTAATATGAATATGTTGATCGTAAAACGAACAGCGAAAATTAAAGAGGAAATTCTGCTAAAACCTCATCCCTTTATTCTTCTCCATTTTACTTAAATAATGTTTACCTCAAGATAACAAAAAACATACAAATGGTCAGCAAAGCACAACCGTTACTCGGGCCTCAACCTACCGCTATTGGAGAGTCAACATCATGGCTTCATTACAAATAGACGATATCCCCGCAGCAATCAAAGCGGTGAAGCAACAATTACGTCAAGCGCTACCCCATTATCAGCAGGTCTTCCACGCTGTGGAAGAGAATATCCGCCAGCAAGTTAGTGAGATCCGTCGTAGCTTGGATCAAGGCGAGAATCCGGTCCCTCGCATTCATGCCGATGATATTATCAATGGCACAGTCACTGACGAGCAAAAAGCCCAAATAAAACAACGGGGCTGCTGCGCTATTCTCGGGGTATTCCCGACAGAGAAAGCCGCAGCATGGAACCGTGAAATCGGTGATTATCTGGATCGCAATAATTTTGTCGAGCGCTTGAAAAATGCAGCGGAAGACAACTACTTCGGCACTCTGGCGGCCAGCAAACCCCAAATCTACGGCATTTACTGGTCAACTCCACAGGTTGAAGCCCGCCAAGACTCACGGATGAATGCGGTACAGATATTCTTAAATAATCTGTGGCAAACCGAAAGCAATGGCAAGCAGCACTTTGATCCTAACCGAGTGGTCACTTATGCCGACCGCACCCGCCGCCGCCCGCCAAAATCCTCATCTCTGGGCCTATCACCTCATGTGGATGGCGGTTCTATTGAACGTTGGCTGGATGAGAATTTCCGCCATGTTTATCGCCATGTATTCTCTGGTGAATGGCAGAAATACGATCCCTTTGCTGCTGAAGGTCGCCCGGAAGTGCGCGAATTCCCGTCACCCGCGGTATGTTCCATGTTTCGGACATTCCAAGGCTGGACTGCGCTGACACCGCAACGCACCCATGCCGGGACGTTAAACGTGATTCCAATTGCTAATGCCATGGCCTATATTCTGCTGCGTGCTTTGCAAGATGATGTGGCGGATGATGACTTATGCGGTGCGGCTCCGGGCCGGGCTTTATCGGCCTCTGAGCAATGGCATCCCCTTTTAATTGAAGCCATTTCCCCTATTCCGGATCTGGAAGCTGGCGATACTGTATTTTGGCACTGCGATGTTATCCATTCGGTAGAAAACGAACATAACGGCGAGTTTGACAGCAATGTTATGTATATCGCTGCTGCCCCTTGGTGTGAAAAAAATGCCGCTTATTTACCACGCCAGTTAGCCAGCTTTATTGATGGACGTTCTCCACCAGACTTTGCAGCCGATGATTTTGAAGTCAATTTTGTTGGCAGAGCCACAGTCGATAATTTAACCACCATCGGCAAGCAACAATTAGGAATGACAAAGTAATCTTCTTCCACCAGATACTCTGCCGGAGTTTATTGCTCCGGCAGACTCCCCCAGCTATTCGACTTAATAGCACTGATAAAGTAGCAGTCTCCCCCCATTTTCCTTATAGTGATTCGCTTATTCGCCCCAGGATCTGATGGTTTCTTACCGCTAATCCCCGGTTGTTATCAAGAGAAAACAGTGTGCACCAGATATTTGAAATGCTATTAGCGGTATTTGATCGCGCCGCATTGATGTTAATTTGCTTGTTCTTTCTGACCCGCACCCACTTATTTCGTCAGTTATTGCAAAAAGAGAAACACACGCCGCTAGAATTGGCTGCAGTCACTGCTATCTTCTCGTTATTTGCTATTTTCGGCACCTATTCCGGTATCAATGTTGAAGGCTCGCTGGTTAACGTGCGGGTGATTGCCGTAATGTCCGGCGGTATTCTATTTGGCCCGTGGGTGGGGATTATTACCGGGCTTATTGCTGGCTCTCATCGTTATTTAATTGATATTGATGGTATTACCTCGGTCCCTTGTCTCATAACCAGTATTATTGCGGGTCTGATGTCGGGTTATATCAACCTGAAAGTCAAAAAAGAGCGGCAATGGAGTATAGGTATTCTGGCCGGTATGATTTGTGAATCGCTGACCATGCTCTTGGTGGTTTTATGGGCCAAACCGACCGCATTGGGTATCGATATTGTGTCTAAAATCGCCATTCCGATGATTTTAGGGGCAGTCTGTATCGGGCTAATTGTGCTATTAGTGCAGAGTGTCGAGGATGAAAAAGAGGTCATTGCTGCGCGACAGGCAAAACTGGCCCTGGATATTGCGAATAAAACCTTACCCTATTTTCGCCATATCAACGGCGAATCACTGCGCAGTGTATGTGAGATTATTCGCCATGATATCAAGGCCGATGCGGTCGCTATCACCGATACCCAGCATATTTTAGCGTATGTCGGCGTCGGGGTGGAAACCTATAATATCGGTCATGAAATCATCAGTGATATAACCAAAGAAAGCATTCAACGCGGTAAAATTACCATCCGCAATAATGATGAAGTCCACCGAACACCCCAAATTCATTCCCTTATTATTATTCCGTTATGGGAAAAAGGCGAAGTGACGGGTTCGCTGAAAATCTATTATTGCCATGCCCATAAAATCACTTATTCACTCAAAGTGATGGCGGTCGGTTTGTCACAAATCATCTCAACCCAAATTGAGGTTTCACGCATTGAACAACTGCGCGAAATGGCAAATAAAGCGGAAATGCGGGCGCTGCAAAGTAAAATTAACCCGCACTTTTTATTTAATGCCTTAAATGCCATTTCCTCATCAATTCGTATTAATCCAGATACCGCGCGTCAATTGATCATCAATTTATCTCGCTACCTGCGCTATAACCTTGAGCTAAATGATGAGCAAATCGATATCCGTAAAGAACTGCATCAAATTCAAGACTATATTGCCATTGAGCAGGCGCGATTTGGCAGTAAGTTAACCGTCATTTATGATATTGATGATGACATTGCACTAAAAATCCCCAGCTTGTTGATCCAGCCGCTGGTAGAGAATGCTATCGTGCATGGTATTCAGCCGTTCCGAGGTAAAGGTGTGGTGGTGATTGCGGTTAAAGACAGCGGTGACCAGATAAAAATCTCGGTGAAAGACACGGGCAATGGAATCAACCAGGAAACCATTGAACGCGTGGCAAATAACGAAATGCCCGGCAATAAAATCGGCTTACTGAATGTTCATCATCGAGTGAAATTACTCTATGGCGAGGGTTTACAGATACGCCGGATGGAACCAGGTACCGAGATTTCTTTTTATATCAGTAAAAATGGCGGCAAAGTCCATGCAGAACCCAGCATTTCAGCCGGAGCTTAATCCGTGAAAGCAATTATTGTCGAAGATGAATTTCTGGCTCAGGAAGAATTAA
>NZ_JBLWEX010000159.1:0-12395 GCF_048323875.1 Yersinia sp. LJYL362 | reverse complement strand
TCATGGTGTCTGTAGCACGATTTTTCTCATTATCCAACGCGCCTTTCACCGCCTGAAGCTGTCCTTTATCCAATTCTGGGCCGTGAGACTTTAGATATTCATCAATACTCATACCATCAACGGTAATGCCATTTCTCCGCATAAAATCAATCACCTCATCAGGTAGGGGCTCTTTGGTTTTGTCATCCCCTTTCGCCGCTTTGGCAATAACCTCATCGACACGATTCGACATATCTTGCGTATCGCTGGCATATTTTGAACGCGCCTGCATCCCTTTAAAATTAGTAGTGGCAATATTAGAAAGTACGTCAAGAAATGAATATAAGACTTTTAATCCTATACTGAAAATATCATCTGCATCATTGACTGCATAAGGGGAACTGTTTTGTATCATGTTATTCCCAGATGAGCTGGGCGCATGTGCTGCAAAGAATTTTGGCATATTGACATAAGCATTCGTTGACATATAGATACTCCTACACTCCAGTTGGAGTGATACATATGGAAGAGCATGACTACATATTTTTAGTCGAATTAAGATTCTTAAGTTGTGTTTCCAATTGTTTAAACTGTATATTCATCTGCGAAATACAAGCCAGCATTTTGGCTTTTTCTTGTTTAAAACCGTGAGGAAAAGCAGCATCCAGGCGTGACAATACTTCTCTGGCTTGGCTATCATTATCAGCCCGCTGCTGTAACATTTCTATGTGCTGTTGATACTCCTTAAGTTTATCCAGATCAGATTTTAATTTTCCATATCTATTTTGTAAGTCACCAAGCATATATTGAATAGGAACATTATTATTCATATCATTACTCCTTATCTATTCATTAGGTATTAAATTAATTTTGTATTATTGCTCCCCCTCTGTCTTTCACATTTATTCTCTAATTTTTAAAAGTAGCATCACGGAAGTCATTTTTTATAACGAACAATAAGAGTTTCAATGATTTTTTCGGCGCTATCCAGCGCTAGCATCATGTCATTAAGTTTTTTATAATTATCAGGTGTTTGCTGGAGAGACAGTTGATGAATAACTAATAATTTTTCTTTTATCAACAACACCTTTCTGTGCTGAATAGATAGCGACTCAGACTTAATATCATCTTCCAGTTCAGTTATATGCTGCATTAATTCATTTCCTATTCTTAAAAATCCATCGGTATTTGTACTAAATGATTAGATTTTAATAGTGAGATCCCCCGTTCTCCGATCAAGATAACTTTATAACCATTATCCAGTACGGCTCCTTGCTGTAAACGAACCCCATTAGCCAGTTGCACAAATTTTGAATAATTATTTCCACCATAACTAACAATCGCTGCGGGAAGGAGTTGAGTGGTTTGATCTGACGCTGGGATGCTCTGATACCTCACCGGAAATGCATCAGGTTGCAGGGCGAGTGTCGCCAGCATCTCTTTCAGATGCTGTTGTTGCTCCGACGATAGCACTCCGCTAATAACAATTTCTTTATTACTTTGCGTCATGCTCAGATAACCTAGTAATCCTATTTTCCTTAGGCTCTCGACTAATCGAGGGATCTGGCTATCCTGGGAATTAATCACCATCCAACCTTTTAATCCCGCAATTGTTGCTAATGCTTTTTGCACACTTAGCCATTTCGCCCCCATCTCAATAGCACCATGGAGAATGACATTCCCTACTTCCTTACCGGTATACACCTCAATATCCTGATAACCATATTGGTGCAAAACCTCAATAACACTCGTAATCAGCCGATCATCACAAACGAGTTGATTACGAAATATGACATGGTTAGAAAGCAAAAAATTTTGCAACTGAATAACTGCTGAGGATGATACACAGTGACCACTCAATGCAACGCTGCCATCTGCCAACCAGGCTGCGTTTATTCCCTCCAAGAGCGGTTTTTTTAATTGCTGCGATAATTGTGTTGGAATAGAAGGGGGAAGGTATGCAAACAATCGGTTCGATTGCTGTGTAAACCAAAAAATAAATACAAAAAGCAGTGCCAATAGTATAAGTGTCACCAAAGATAGCCATAATAATAAGCGTGACCCAGAGCGACGAGTCACTTTTATTTCGCTTAAAACATCCGTTTCTTCGCCGAGAACCAATGCTAAACCAGCGGCTTCAATCACTTGCCGTAAAGGAATAGGTTGTTGTGGATCATGCCGAAAGCCGTTAACCCAAACAGCGTCTGACGACTGTAGCATGACTTGACTCTCGCTTATCACCAAGGTCAATATTTGCCCTAGAGGTAATGACAATAATACATCGCACCCCTGTTCCCCCAAAGTAAATGCCCCCTCAGGCAAAGTCAGTTCGCGCCCAATGAGTTCACCACTCAATAGGCGAAGCTTGAATTGTACCGCCATATTATTCCCCTGTATTAACCGGTACGGCTTTGATTAGAAATAGCCTGACAACACTGTGAGATTGCTTATTAGTGCTGCGAAACAATCCACCGAGTAAGGGGATATCACCTAATAAAGGAATTTTATTTTGTGATTCAATTTGTTTGTCTTGAATAAACCCACCCAAGAGTAAGCTTTGTCCAACCCGTAATGTCGCTTGCGTCGAAATATCTGAATTTTGAATTTCAGGTAAAGGTTCGCTACTACTGAGTGGTGCCTGCTGTTGGCCATCTTGAATATTGAGGTTAAGTAAAACTTCTTTCACACCGTCAGAATCAATCATTCGTGGTGTGACTCGTAATAATGAACCTGATGTTATTGATTCAAGTTTTGCAACCTTGTCGCCTTGCAGCTTGGTATAAAACGTCACGTTTTTGTCTAGCACAGCTTGAATATTATTCAAGGTAACCACTGAAGGGCGGGATAAAACTCTGGCACGTGAGTTCTTTTGCAAGGCGTTCAAACGCACCATAAAGTTTCCGGTATTACCTATCACAGTAGAGAACCCATCTGAATTAGGTGCCGTCTCCCCACTATTAAATGAAACCCCAGCGCCACCAATCGATGTGGATGCTGACCAATCGATACCAAGCTGACTGATATCCCCAGCATCAACATCAATAATCGTCACAGAAATTTCTATTTGGACAGGCCGCTGATCCAACTGTGTAATCAAACTACTATACAGCGGCATGTTCGCCTGGCGATCACGGATAATAACTGCATTTTGCCGAGGGTCAGCCGAAAAAAGTGGCGCGCTGACAGGCGCATCCTCTGATTCTTTTTCGCCTGCCAAAGGTAAATGGTTACCTGCACTCATTTCCCGCAAGACACTGACCAAACCCGGTAACTGAACTTGTTGATCTCGATATTGATATGTGGAGTCAGCCGCAGAAGCATATTTTAACTGAAAGACTTTTACTGTTTCTTTATTTTGATTTTGCTTGCGCACTTGCGAAGAGAGCATTTTAGTCAGAGAAGCCACACGTTCAATACAGATAGGTACCCCTGTAACCTCAATCGCGTTAAGGCGAGAAATAGCCTGTACGGCGCAATTTTTACCTGCGGGAACACCACTTTGCTTTAAATATTTGATTAAGGTCGCCGTCGATAGCCCATCAGGAGATATAAACTCTCTTTTGATAGATTGAGTTTTGTAGAAATAGAGAATATCCCCATCGTAGTACCAAGTAATATTATATAGCCCAGCCAATTCTGACAGTATTTGGTCTGGCGTTTTATTCACTATTTTGCCGCTAAATTTTTCATTTATTTCTGGGCTAACGACCACAGGGATACCATAATTCACCCCAAGATCATTCAACAAGTTAGTGACTTTCATGCCTCGGCTATAAATAAAAAAAGGCTCCCCCTGCCAGGGAATGGCTTTCCCTGAGGCCTGGGACATAAATAGTAACAATAGCGCACCAGCAAGCTCTTTCATGAAACCACCCTGTGGGCATCTGTTTTATGCTTAGTTGAAATACGCACTTCAGGGGCGTTTGTTGTAACTTCAAACGAATTAAGTATTTGAATAAAAGAATTAATTCTCTCTAGTTCTATGGATAATTTTTGGCGTTCATTATCAATGCTATTTCTCTCATCGGGGGTATGTCGATACCAAAGCCACCAATAGTCGCGTTCAATCTGTAATGCAAAATCCTGCGTATCTTCAAGTGCCACCAGCATAAGAGAAATATAATGGATAACCGAATCAGATATCATTTTCTTTTCAATAAAAACAAAGCCAATACAAATAGAATGGCCGTAGTTTATCGCCTTCGCAGGAAGGCCATTGAGCGTGAAACTCATAATATTGGCATCTGATAAATCAACATTTCTAATTAAAGGCTGCATTTTTAATATTTCTAACATCGATTATTTCTCCAACAATACCACGTTTTAATTATCCTCTAATCTTAAATGTCTGATATAAGGTAAAAGCCTGCTTTACTCATTATTCATAATTAAATGAATCTATAACGAGTAGTAATGAAATCAGTGTAATTCTTGATATCAAATTTTGGCTGTGGCGTACTAAAAAAAACAGTCAGGTGACTTTATGGAAAAATCATCATCACTCGTCACTCGATTGACACTATTACTGGGTATGACCTTAATGGCTATTTGGTTAATTTCAATTGCCATGACAGCATTCTTCTCATATGAAGATACGCGTCAACGTTTGGTAAGTGAGTTAACACACATAGCATCATTACGAGCAGATTTAAGTAATTACCAATTTGAAGGGGCAGAAAGGGATGCTCTTTCATTGATCAACCGCCAGGATCATAACCAAATGAGCTGGGGATTCCCTATACCAATCAAAAATGAGAGCGTAAAAAACAACATTCTTATTAATTCGATAACTTGTTCCCCCACTCAATCTAAACATGATTTTCAGATAAAACAGGCTTACGGCACGTCAGGCCAGACCTATTATCTTGATAGTTTTACGATTAAGAACAATGATGGAATTACTATCTTTAAACCGCAAAATGTTTCCCACGAATATTTAAAGCAACGCCGTAAAGAGTTACTTTTGCTTCCCATATTTCCTACTCACAATAATATTTTTTGGGGAATGCCCACTTATACCCAGCAAAATGGCTGGCATGTTTCGGTTGCTGCGTGTGATCAAATGGGATCATTAGCGGGATTTTCATTAAAACTGAATGAATTAGTGACTAATGATCAATCATTTGATCAGCGAGATATCAATTTACTACTAGATAAAGAAGGAAAATTATTACCTCTTACTCAACAAAACATACCGTCAAATCAGTTATACGAAATCCTCCGCCAACTGAAAAATATTCACTTACACGATGGCTGGCAACAAACACCCGATTATTTGGTACTAAGAACTCAACTAAAAGGCCCCGGCTGGCAGCAATTAGTGATTTATCCACGGATAGGATTCGCTTGGGAGGCCGCAAAGCCCGCATTACATCAACTCCCCTTTGCTCTGGCTATTTTACTGCTCCTTACCTTAGCGCTTTCTTTATTACTGCGATATTACCTGGCCATTCCATTATGGAACTTTGTCAATATTATCGGCTCCACTGGGCCACAAGCTATGGAGCCACGATTACCTGTTAAACGTATGGATGAATTAGGCCACATTGCTCGTGCCTACAACGGCTTATTAGATAATTTGAATGAGCAATACGACACATTAGAAATGAAAGTAAAAGAACGGACATTGGCGTTGGCGAAATCAAAATTAGCTGCGGAACAAGCAAACCATCGAAAAAGTATACATTTGACCACCATCAGTCATGAGATCCGAACCCCCTTGAATGGGGCTTTAGGTGCCGTCGAGTTATTACAAAATACCCCCTTGGCACCAGAGCAATATCGGTTAGCAGAGACCGCACGTCAGTGTTCACATTCACTGTTGGCAATAATCAATAACCTCCTGGACTTCTCGCGTATTGAATCCGGTCAATTAACCTTGTCGCAGGAGAAAACAGCGCTATTACCTTTACTGGATCAGGCAATGTTAACCATACACAGCCAGGTCTTAAATAAACCTATCGCGCTCTCTACTTATGTCAGTTCAGACGTGCCACTAGAAATTGAGCTGGATAGTCAGCGCATAAAGCAGATTCTGGTAAACCTATTGGGTAATGCCGTTAAATTTACGCGGCAAGGTCATATTAGTCTCACTGTTGAACGCAAAGGTCAGCAACTCTGTTTTACCGTTGAAGATACCGGCTGCGGTATTGATTCACAGCATCAGGAGAAGATATTCCGCCCCTTTATTCAAACCTATGATCATGGGCAAGGAACCGGCCTGGGACTGACTATTGCAGATAATCTGGCAAAAATGATGGGGGGAAATATTACGCTGTATAGTAAGCCTAATTGTGGCAGTCGTTTCTCATTAACTCTACCGTTTAGAGGGGCAACTCCAGCAATGCCTTTTAAGAATGTGTGCTATGCGGTCCCCTCATCGTTACAGGCACAATTATCTGCCTGGGGCATCACCTGCCAACCGATGAGTCATAAATCGATTAGCCTGCCGCTCGAGCTGTTCTCTGATAAAGAATTGTGTTATCTACCCGGCCGTTTATATACCAAGGTAAAACACTATTTGGACAATAAAGGATGCTCACCTCCTTGCCTGCAAGAGATACAACATAATCTTCCGCTGCAACCTTGGCATATGAGTATATTGCTGGTCGACGATGCTGAAACCAATCGTGATATTACTGGCATGATGCTGCGACAACTGGGGCATCAGGTTACGTTAGCCGAAAGTGGCGAAATTGCACTGCATATCGGGCAAGGCCAATATTTTGATCTGGTGCTAATGGATATTCGTATGCCGGGAATGGATGGCCTGACAGCAACCCAACATTGGCGCAACGATACAATTAATTTAGATAACCGCTGCATGATAACGGCACTTAGTGCGAATACTAACCCGGATGAAAAAATAAAGGCCTATCAGGCAGGGATGAATCATTATATCTCTAAGCCAGTGACGTTCATTCAACTGGCAGAAGTTCTGGATCTGACGGCACAATATCAGCTAGAACGTGGGATTAATCTCACTCCGCAAATAACCACCGCCAAACCATTATTGAACCTGGCAGACGACTCACTCCGTCTTAAATTATCAAAATCACTGCAAGAGTTACTGCAACTGGCAAGAGACTCTCTTACTCATATCCCAACCCTATCGAACCATCTTCACACTCTGAAAGGGTGTGCCGGACAAGCAGGATTAATTGAATTACAAGAAGCAGTTATTCAGTTGGAAATAGCCATTGAAGCAAAGGAAAGGATTACTCAACTAGATATCACTCGCCTCGACGAAATAATCCATTGGCAATTTCGGCCAAGGGGCTCCCATGAGGCCATTTAAATCATCAGGTAAAGGAATAACTTTATGAATACAAAATTATTAATTGTGGACGATCATGAGCTGATTATTAATGGCATCAAAAATATGCTTGCAGCTTATCCGCGCTATCAGATTGTCGGTGAAGCGGAGAATGGGTTGGATGTGTATAACCTATGCCGCCAAACCGAGCCAGATATTGTCATAATCGATTTAGGGTTACCCGGTATGGATGGTCTTGATGTCATTATTCAACTTCGGCGCCGCTGGCCAGGCATGAAGATTTTAGCATTGACTGCTCGTCATGAAGAGCACTACGCCAGTCGAACACTAAATAATGGTGCGCTAGGGTATGTTCTGAAGAAAAGCCCACAACAAATTTTGATGGCGGCTATTCAGACTGTGGCGGCGGGTAAGCGCTATATTGATCCCGCGCTCAATAGCGCTTTATTGAGCAAATTGACCCAAGATTGCGAGACAAATCAAACCATTTTAACGCCACGCGAGCGGCAAATATTAAAGCTGATCACCGAAGGTTCTTGTAATCGTATTATTGCGACTCAGCTTTCTATCAGTCAGAAAACCGTTGAAACTCATCGCCTTAATATGATGAAAAAACTGGATGTGCATAAAGTTGCAGAACTGATTCATTGGTCATACCGCTTAGGCTTAAATGAATAATGCCAGTAAATTATCGCCATGCTTATGTTTGGTCATTAAGTAATAATAAAGCCCCCTGTCGGTCGGTCTCCAACAGGGGGCTTTAACTGATAATAGAAAATGTGATGGATTGTTTTGAACAGGTATTAGCTTTGAACTGGTGTTTGCTTCGGTGCAAACAATGTTTTCTCATAAGCCTTGGCTTTCTTATGATCAAACTGATGTTCCCACTTGGCAATAACCAACACGGCTAATGCATTCCCTACCACATTCAGTGCAGTACGCGCCATATCCAGAATACGGTCAACGCCGGCAATAAAGGCCAAGCCTTCCAGTGGAATACCGACACTGCCTAATGTTGCCAGCAAGACAACAAAAGAGACACCCGGAACACCGGCAATACCTTTCGAAGTCACCATCAAAGTCAGCACCAGAATAATCTCTTGCCCGATTGATAGCTCAATGCCATAAAGTTGGGCAATAAATATCGCTGCAATACTTTGGTATAACGTGGAGCCATCCAGATTAAATGAATAACCGGTTGGTACGACAAAACTGGTAATCGCTTTTGGCGCACCATAAGCTTCCATTTTTTCGATAATTCGCGGTAATACAGTCTCAGAACTGGCCGTAGAATAGGCCAGAATCAGCTCATCTTTTAGAATTCGAATCAATGTCCAAATACGCAACTTACATAATCTCGCTACAGTACCCAGTATGACTAAAGCAAAGAAGATAATAGCGGCGTAAACCAGCACAACCAATTTGGCGAGTGGGATTAGTGATGCAAAACCAAAATTGGCGACCGTTACCGAGATCAGGCCAAACACCCCGATCGGCGCATAACGCATAATCATGTGTGTAACTTTGAACATGCTTTCAGATACTGCTTTAAACACATTCAACAGTGGTTCTTTGGTTTCTTTTGGCAATGAAGACAGCCCTAAACCAAACAACACTGAGAAGAAAATAATTGGCAACATATCGCCTTTTGCCATAGAGGCAAAGACGTTGGCAGGGATCAGCGACAAGATAGTGCTTACCAGGCTGTGGCTACCACTTTGTACTTGTTCGGTGGTTTTTTCGTACTGAGAGATATCAACCACGGTCAACGCTGACATATCAATGCCGTGCCCTGGCTGGAACACATTCGCCAAAGTGATCCCGACAATAATGGCAACAGTCGTGATAACTTCGAAATAAATGATGGTTTTAAGACCAATTCGCCCAAGCTTCTTCGCATCACCAACCCCGGCAATACCTACGATCAAGGTTGAAATAACGATCGGCACCACAATCATTTTAATTAAGCGGATAAAGATATCACCCGCCGGGCTTAAAATATTATTAACTAGCCATTCTCTTGATTCAATTTGGTTATGCAAAACCGCACCAACCAAAATACCTAATAGCAGTGCAATGAGTATTTGCCAGGCCAGACTTATTTTTACACTTTTCATACCCTAAAAATTCCTCAAAGCATCCCATAAAATGCAAGTTACCAAGCATCTTAAATAGAATACTTAATCATTAAGTACGGGGCTATAGTTGATAAAACTTATGGTCCAGCCTCCCGCCAGCCGTCCACGTTATAAATCAGTATCATTTCTAGGCACTCCTCTGCAAGCCTTGTTTACACTAAGCCTACATCACGCCGGTGCTTGAAATCAGCCAGAACAATCACTAATTATCAGTAAATATTTGTTATTAAAAAAGTAAAACACATCAATGACAAATAGTAACCCAACCCGTCAGTAGAAAAAATGAGCGAAATTAAATTATTGCATAATCCATAATTATGTTTTCTTTTGTGAATTGTTTTGTTTGTATTTTGTTAAATACATTTATGGTGATTCTCCGCTTATTTTGGATATTCCGCAACCAAAGTCGATTTTTTTTGAGAAAATTCTTAAATAAACACTAAAAAAAATAAAACATTAAAATGCATATTTATGCCGTTCGTTTTTTATTTTCCAATGCATATTTCATCTTAGAATATATACAGATTTTTAATTACAGTAAGACATTAAAATAATAATTCCTCTTCAGTAGTAAATGAATATTCCTTTTTTAGGTTAACCATTAATACCAAAGAGTGTTAATCACGTAGCGTTAATACTATTCGTTTTTGTCGGTCTATAAATATCCTCTTTTCGCACGGAAAATGAGCTGATGCCCACATTTCCTTTCCTTTATAGCATGGTCAGATAGCAGCTCTTCTATCATTAAGATATCGATTCACCACTCAGCGCATTAAGTAAGTCTCTAAATCAACATCTTTTATGCGTGATCTGTCGCCCAAAAAAGAAACAAAACATCTCCTCACACTATAATTAACTTTTGATTGACATATTATTAACAATCTCAAGGAGAATGATGATGAGCCAAATACATAAGCACCCTATTCCAACTGCAATTGCAGAGCATGCCCTGATAAACCCAGAACAATATCATCAATACTATCAACAGTCGGTGCAAAACCCAGATGAATTCTGGGGTGAGCATGGCAAGATTATTGATTGGATTAAACCCTATAAAACGGTGAAGAATACCTCTTTCGATCCCGGCCATGTCAGTATCCGCTGGTTTGAAGATGGTACATTGAACCTTGCAGCAAACTGTCTGGACCGCCATCTGGCAGAACGCGGTGATCAAACTGCGATTATCTGGGAGGGCGATGATCCTAATCAGTCCAAAACCGTTACATACAAACAGCTTCATCATGATGTATGCCAATTTGCCAATGTGCTGAAAAAGCTGGGCATTAAGAAAGGTGATGTTGTTGCTATCTATATGCCAATGGTGCCAGAAGCTGCCGTTGCGATGCTAGCCTGCGCCCGTATTGGTGCGGTTCACTCGGTGATTTTTGGTGGATTCTCACCTGATGCCGTCGCTGGCCGAATTATCGACTCTAACTCAAAACTGGTGATTACTGCCGATGAAGGCATCCGTGCTGGCCGCGCAATTCCACTGAAAAAAAATGTCGATGAAGCGCTGAAAAACCCTGCCATTACCAGTATCAAAAATGTTGTTGTATTCCAACGAACCGGCAATGCCAGTTATTGGAAAGATGGGCGAGACCTGTGGTGGCATGACCTGATTAAAGATGCCTCGGACGACTGCCCAGCGGAAGAAATGAATGCGGAAGATCCACTATTTATCCTTTATACCTCCGGTTCTACCGGTAAACCGAAAGGGGTATTACATACCACTGGCGGTTATTTGGTTTATGCCGCACTGACTTTTAAATACGTTTTTGATTACCACCCTGGCGATATCTACTGGTGTACTGCTGATGTGGGTTGGGTGACTGGCCACAGCTATTTACTGTATGGCCCACTGGCTTGCGGTGCCATTACCTTAATGTTTGAAGGTGTTCCAAACTATCCAGGCGTCAACCGCTTGGGTCAGGTGATTGATAAACATCAGGTCAATATTCTGTATACCGCACCCACTGCCATTCGCGCCTTAATGGCCGAAGGTGACAAAGCCATCGAAGGCACTAAACGAACTTCGTTGCGTATCATGGGGTCGGTTGGGGAGCCGATTAACCCAGAGGCATGGGAATGGTATTACAACAAAATCGGTAATAGTAAATGCCCGATAGTTGATACCTGGTGGCAGACTGAAACCGGTGGTTTCATGATAACTCCCCTCCCAGGGGCCACCGAATTGAAAGCAGGTTCTGCAACTCGCCCATTCTTTGGCGTTCAGCCGGCGCTAGTTGACAACTTGGGCAACCCACAAGAAGGTGCCGCCGAAGGTAATTTGGTCATCACCGATTCGTGGCCAGGTCAGGCCCGTACCCTGTTTGGCGATCATGACCGTTTTGAACAAACTTATTTCTCTACCTTTAAAGGTATGTATTTCAGTGGTGATGGCGCACGCCGTGACGAAGATGGCTACTACTGGATAACTGGCCGGGTCGATGATGTGCTGAACGTATCAGGTCATCGTTTGGGTACCGCTGAAATTGAATCAGCGCTAGTTTCACACCCAAAAATTGCCGAAGCCGCTGTCGTTGGGGTTCCGCATAACATTAAAGGTCAGGCTATCTATGCCTACATCACCCTGAATCATGGTGAAGAGCCAACTCCTGAGCTGTATACCGAGGTGCGCAATTGGGTACGTAAAGAGATTGGCCCAATCGCCACACCCGATATCTTGCATTGGACCGATTCATTACCAAAAACGCGTTCTGGCAAAATCATGCGCCGGATCCTACGCAAAATCGCCGCAGGTGATACCAGTAACTTAGGGGATACCTCAACGCTCGCCGATCCGGGTGTCGTCGACAAATTGCTGGAAGAAAAACAATCAATGCAAGCACCATCGTAAATTATGCCGCCTTCGGGTGGCACCTTATTTAATGCCTCAAAGGAGAGACTCTGATGAATGACAACATTTATCAAGAGATTGAAAATAACCCGCGTTTCAAAGAGTTGGTGCAAAAGCGCAGTCACTTTGCCTGGCTACTGTCGCT
>NZ_JBLWEX010000158.1:0-12373 GCF_048323875.1 Yersinia sp. LJYL362 | reverse complement strand
TACATCAATTCTGTGTGATAGGAACCTACGCATTAATCAATACCGGTGCTTGTGTGGTGCAGGATATTCCTCCTTATGTCATAGCTGAAGGAAATCGTGCTGTTCCCGTAGGTATAAGAGAAACTGGAGTTGAGGCTGATTGGCTAAATAGTGGTGACCGGCAAGCGGTTATAGAGGCTTACCGGCTTATTTATCATACAGGTAAATTAGTGGCTGATGTGAATAAGGAAATCGAGATATTGGCTAAAGAATGGCAAATATTGCGGCCTTATAAAACCTTTTTCAACCGCTCAGCGCGTGGCATTATTCGTTAATAAGTCATGTGGCAGGTAGCGAGAACCCTTCGACGAGCAGAATATAAAAAGGCGCCACATTGCAGGGCGCCTTAACGAGATAAAGATATGTGTGAAAACTATCAACCGAAATGAAAACTATCGACTAAACAGGTCACGTCTTTTCGGCTTAACAAACTGGCTGATCAGCACTAATACTGCCATAAACAGGTAAGCGGCAAAGATACCGACCAACCATTGCGGCATCTCCAAAGAGAGAAATTCCCACTGTTTCACTGCGCAATCGCCACTGGCAACAAAGATAGCTGGGAACCATTTATCTAGCGGCAACCATGACGGGAAGCTCACAAAGAAATCACAAGTGGTGAAAGGTGATGGATGCAATTGCAGCATCGTGTGTACCCAAGCTAACTGAACGCCTCTCCAGGCACTGTAGATCCAGATAAAAATAGCCAGATAGCGCAAAGGGGATTTAGGTGCAATGGCACCCAGCAATGATGCACCAAGAATACCGAATAATGCGGCCCGTTCATAAATACACATTACGCAAGGCTGTAGCAGCATCACGTGTTGAAAATAGAGCGCAACCAATTCTAATACCAGTGCAGTCAGGGCCATGAATAGCCAAGCACCGCGCCCTTTAGAGCAGCGGTTAAGGAATTGCAACATATCTTTATTTTCCATGCAGTAAGCAATTGTACTCGCAGTGTAAACCAATTCATCTTTGCTGCCAGCTACCCAACGATAAAATTAGGCAAAAATCAGCAATTTCTCGCGTATGGCGGCTATCATATGCATCAATTTTGCTTTGGGTGAGATATTGGTTGGTTTTGTCAGCCCATCTTAGCCCCACGTAGCGAGGAAAATATCGGGTTGACACGGACGATAATGCACGTTATCAGTGTGTCATGCTAACTCCCGTCGCGATATCAGGCAAACTTATCCAGCCACTTTGCATCATCCACTCCGTCACCGGAACTAATAAATACTCCACGCCGAGCAGACCGACACCTGTCATCACGATGGTATAAGGCAGAGCCATATATACCATTCGGCCATAGGACAGGCGAATCAATGGGGCCAGCGCGGAGGTCAGTAAGAACAAAAACGCGGCCTGACCATTGGGGGTTGCCACCGAGGGCAAGTTGGTGCCGGTATTGATGGCCACGGCTAATAGCTCGAACTGTTGCAGCGAGATAATGCCCAATTCAAATGCTTTGCGCGCCTCATTAATGTACACGGTGCCGACAAAGACATTGTCAGAAACCGAGGACAGCAAGCCATTAAACAGATAAAACAGGGATAATTGGGCTGAGGGCGAGGATTGTAAAACAAACTGAATAATTGGAGTGAATAAGCTTTGTTCAATAATCACTGCAACCACGGCGAAAAACACCGTCAGCAGTGCCGTGAAAGGCAGTGCTTCCTGAAATGCTTTACCCAACGCATGTTCATTGGTGATACCACAAAAAGAGGTCGCGAAAATAATGACCGACAACCCCACTAAGCCCACTTCGGCTAAATGCAACGCCAGTGCAAGAACTAACCACACACCAATCAGGGCTTGAACCAGCAGTTTCACTTTCTCCTGGCGGTTGCGTTTTGCGCTGGCCTGCTTATCGTAATCTGTCAGAACCTGACGCACACGCTCAGGTAGTGCGGCACCGTAGCCAAACAGTTTAAAACGCTCGACCAGTATGCAAACCAATAATCCACAACACAGAACAGGCAGGGTGACGGGCAGCATCCGCATAAAGAAATCACCAAAATGCCAACCGGCACTTTTGGCGATAATCAGGTTTTGCGGCTCACCCACCATCGTCATCACCCCCCCCAGCGCCGTTCCCACACCAGCATGCATCATCAGGCTGCGCAAGAATGCGCGGAATTGTTCCAGCGTTTTGTGATTCTCCTGACTGTCAATCCAGCTGTCATCATTGATGTCTTTATCTGAGTGATTTGAGGCGACATGATGATAAATAGTATAAAAACCGACAGATACACTAATGACCACGGCGATAACCGTTAAGGCATCCAGGAAGGCTGAAAGGAAGGCAGAAGCGACACAGAAAGCGAGGGAAAGCGTAATTTTCGAGCGGATGCTCAGCAGCAATTTAGTAAAGATAAACAGCAAGAGCTGTTTCATAAAGTAGATGCCCGCCACCATAAACACCAGCAGCAACAGGACTTCGAGGTTATTGGCAATTTCTTCGGCCACTTGATGCGGGTGGGTCATCCCGATAGCCACAGCCTGAATAGCGAGTAAACCACCGGGCTGCAACGGATAACATTTCAGTGCCATCGCCAGCGTGAAGATAAACTCAATAACCAGCATCCAACCGGCGACGAACGGGCTGACAAAGAAGAACACCAATGGGTTAATGATAAGAAACGCGATAATTGCCAGCTTGTACCAATCAGGTGAATTACCGAGAAAATTTTTAAGTACGGCTTGTCTAACGGTCATATCCATTGTGAGCTATGGTCTCCTTAATAAATGATTAAATCCGTCATACTTCAAGTTGCAGGTGCGTAGGCTGTGCGCGGTCACTCGAATTATTTAGGATATATGGCGCTATTACTGCTTAAGGTTACATTTTACTTTACGTCATTCGCTTAAAAGCAATATGTATAATCTGTTCTTCATTACATCTGCGCAATTTTTGCAACTTTATGACCGCTTTCACCATTTGTTCGGCCCTGGCGCTATATCAGAATACCGTCGTCTGGTATGATGAGCGCACTAAATTGCTGATATTTATCGCTACGGAACGTCAAAAAATATGGTTATAAAGGCGCAAAGTCCTGCCGGTTTCGCGGAAGAGTATATTATTGAAAGTATTTGGAATAATCGCTTCCCCCCAGGCACAATTTTGCCCGCGGAGCGTGAACTTTCAGAGCTAATTGGAGTGACCCGCACCACATTGCGCGAAGTGCTACAACGGCTAGCCCGCGATGGCTGGCTCACTATTCAGCACGGTAAACCGACGAAAGTAAACAACTTTTGGGAAACCTCCGGCCTTAATATTCTGGAAACACTGGCGCGGCTTGACCACGACAGCGTGCCACAATTGATAGATAACTTACTGGCTGTTCGAACCAACATCGCAACAATTTTTGTCCGGACAGCTATCCGTAATCATCCCGAAAAAGCACAAGAAATTCTGGCGCAAGCGCAGACGGTTGATGATAACGCGGAGTCTTTCACTGCACTGGATTACGGTATTTTCCGTGGTTTGGCTTTTGCTTCTGGCAACCCGATTTACGGTTTAATTCTGAATGGTTTGAAAGGGTTATACACCCGCGTAGGGCGTTATTATTTCTCGAATCCAGAAGCGCGTAAGTTGGCACTGACGTTTTATAGCCACTTGTCAACACTGTGCGATGAGAAAGCCTACGACCAAGTGCTGGACTGCCTGCGGACTTACGGTAAAGAGAGTGGGGCTATCTGGCACAGTATGCAGGGCACCATGCCAAGTGATTTGGCAGAAGCTCGCCGCTAGAGGCTATCGCGGCTAAGTGGAAAAGCAAAAGGGGCTATAGCGCCCCTTTTTCATGGGTGATAACTCAATAAAGTGGCCAGTTCTAGAGCTTATTGGCTCTGGGTGGAATGCTGTCGAGCAATTCAATACTGCCATCATCATTGAGTTGCTCCATATGAATATCAAATCCCCATAAGCGATGGATATGCTTCATCACTTGTTGGCGACTTTTATCCAGTGGTGCTCGGTCATGAGGAATATAGCGTAACGTCAGAGAACGATCCCCGCGCAAATCAACATTCCAGACTTGAATATTAGGCTCATGATTACTCAAATTATATTGAGCAGACAATTCATTGCGAATAGCACGATAACCTTCTTCATTATGAATGGCCGAAATTTCCAGATAGTTATGCTTATCATCGTCTAATACCGTGAATAGACGGAAATCACGCATCACTTTCGGTGATAAGAACTGGCTAATGAAACTTTCATCTTTAAAATCGCGCATCGCAAAATGCAGTGTATCCAGCCAATCTTTACCGGCGATATCCGGGAACCAGTAATAATCCTCTTCGGTTGGAGACTGGCAGATGCGCTTGATGTCCTGAAACATGGCAAACCCAAGAGCATAAGGGTTGATGCCATTGTAATAAGGGCTGTTATACGGCGGTTGATACACCACATTGGTGTGGCTGTGCAGGAATTCCATCATAAACCGATCACTGACCCGGCCTTCATCGTATAAATGGTTAAGAATGGTGTAATGCCAGAACGTTGCCCATCCTTCATTCATCACCTGGGTCTGTTTCTGCGGGTAAAAATACTGGCTCACTTTACGCACAATCCGTAGCACTTCCCGCTGCCATGACTCCAGCAACGGGGCGTTTTTCTCCATAAAGTAGAGCAGATTCTCTTGCGGCTCACTGGGGTAGCGCTGAGCTTGAGCTTGCACTTCTTCTCTGTCTTTACGTGGTAAGGTTTTCCACAAGGAGTTAACCTGGCTTTGCAGGTATTCCTCTCGACTTTTTTGCCGCGCGGTCTCCTCGACCAATGAGATTTTTTGCGGGCGTTTGTAGCGGTCAACACCATAATTCATCAGTGCGTGGCAAGAGTCGAGCAGTCGCTCAACTTCTTCCACGCCATAGCGCTCTTCACATTCACTGATGTAATGGCGGGCAAATAATAAATAATCAACAATGGAACTGGCATCTGTCCATGCCCGGAATAAATAATTATTCTTAAAGAAAGAATTATGGCCATAACAGGCATGAGCCATCACCAACGCTTGCATGGTAATGGTGTTTTCTTCCATTAAATAAGCAATACAAGGATTGGAGTTAATCACAATCTCGTAGGCTAATCCCTGTTGCCCATGCTTATATTTTTGCTCGGTTTCGATAAACTTTTTACCGAAAGACCAATGGGTATAATTAATGGGCATGCCAATACTTGAGTAAGCATCCATCATTTGTTCCGAGGTAATGACCTCAATCTGATGGGGGTAGGTATCGAGCCGGTAATGTTTTGCCACCCGGTCTATTTGATCCAGATAGACCTGCAACAATTCAAATGTCCAGTCTGGGCCGTCAGTCAGGCGCTTATCTTGCGCGGCGTTTTTCGATGTTGAAGTTGTCATTAGCGCATCCTCACGGTTTTCTAACCCTGCAAAATACTGGTCACTTCAATATACCCGTCGCCCTTCAAGATGCAGGGGGTTGGCTGCCTTTACTCACCCGAGTCACTTACTTGAGTAAGCTCCTGGGGCTTCGCTCAATTGCCGCCTTCCTGCATCTTGAAGTCACTTGAGTATAATCCTAGCTCAATATGAATAAATTGAGGCCTGTCTTGACCTTATGTCAATGAATATCCGTCATCTTTCAAAAAAGAGGCTCCCCCTGACGGGAATTCGGACTCATTCTGACCGGCAGAAGTCATTCTCTCAAAAGGATTTTAATCAGATTATTATTCTATTTTTTAGGGTTTATTGCAGGATATAAAACCAACAAAAACAATATCAGCAATATGCTCATTATTCATGTTGTTAATAGGGATAACATAACGGGTTTTTAATCATTCTTTTGTATAACCGGTTAAAAATAGCATGTTATTGCTATTTGTAGCGGGCTATTGAATTGAAAAGTGATTGCAGTGTAAATTAATTGTGAATTAAGTCACAGTCTACCATTAAGGTGTTGGATAGTTTTTTCTGCTGAGTTAATTTTCTGTCAACAGAATATTGTGCTTTTGATGCATTTTTGTGTGGGGGATGATATGCGCGTGGTCATTTTAGGAAGTGGTGTGGTGGGTGTTGCCAGCGCCTGGTACTTGGCGAAAGATGGACATGATGTCACGGTCATTGACCGCCAAGATGGGCCAGCTCAGGAAACCAGCGCAGGTAATGCGGGCCAGATATCTCCCGGCTACGCGGCACCTTGGGCGGCCCCGGGTGTGCCTCTAAAAGCCATTAAATGGATGTTCCAACGCCATGCGCCGTTAGCGATTCATCTTGATGGCAGTGCTGCCCAGTTGCGCTGGATGTGGCAAATGCTCAGAAATTGCGACACTTCCCATTATATGATTAACAAAAGCCGCATGGTGCGGCTGGCCGAATACAGCCGTGATTGTTTGAAAAATCTGCGCGAAGACACCGGTATTCAGTACGAGGGGCGTCAGGGCGGAACGCTGCAATTGTTCCGTACTGAGCAACAGTTTGATAATGCAGCTAAAGATATTGCGGTATTGGATGATGCGGGGGTGCCGTATTCGTTGTTAACGGCGAGTCAACTGGCCACCGTCGAACCTGCTCTGGCAAAAGTGGCGCATAAACTCACTGGCGGTTTACGTCTCCCTAATGATGAGACGGGCGACTGCAAGTTGTTTACCGAGCGGCTGGCAACAATGGCCGAACAGGCCGGGGTTAAATTTATTTTCAATCGCTCAGTGGAGAAACTGCTGGTGGATGGGGATCAAATCGCGGGTGTGCTGTGCGGCGATGACATCATTAAAGCCGATGCTTATGTGGTGGCTTTTGGCGCTTATTCAACGGCGCTGCTGGCGGGATTGGTGTCGATTCCGGTTTACCCGCTAAAAGGTTACTCCCTGACAATCCCCATCACCAACCCTGCTGGCGCACCATATTCTACCGTGCTGGATGAAACCTATAAGATAGCTATTACCCGTTTTGACGATCGCATTCGGGTGGGCGGCATGGCGGAAATCGTGGGATTCAACACCCAACTGGAACAGGCGCGGCGGGAAACACTGGAAATGGTGGTCGGCGATTTGTATCCCGATGGCGGTAATATCAGTCAGGCGACATTTTGGACTGGCCTGCGCCCGATGACACCGGATGGTACACCTATTGTTGGGCGAACTTCGCTGAAAAATCTCTACCTCAATACCGGTCATGGCACCTTGGGCTGGACCATGGCATGTGGTTCAGGTCAACTATTGGCCGATATTATGTCTGGTCGGCGTCCTGCGATTCTGGCAGATGATCTCTCGGTCTCGCGCTACAGCGCGGGCTTTCGGCCGCTGAATATGACGCCTTTGCACGCCATTTAAAAGCAATCCTATTAATTATCACAACCCGAGCGCGATTGGGCGGTGAATGACTGAATAGTGTTCTGGAAGGAATAAGCATGCCTCGCCCGATATCTGCCACGCTGAATTTATCTGCGCTGGATCATAATCTGAATGTGGTGCGCAGCCAGGTGGGAACAGCAAAAATTTGGTCGGTGGTGAAAGCCAATGCCTACGGTCATGGTTTAGCGCGTGTCTGGCAAGGGCTGGCGGCGACAGATGGATTTGCTTTACTGGATTTAAACGAAGCTATCCTGCTGCGAGAACAGGGCTGGCAAGGGCCCATTTTACTGTTGGAGGGGTTCTTCCAACCGCAGGATTTAGTGCTGCTGGATCATTATCGCCTGACGACGGCGGTGCACAGTGACTGGCAACTTGAGGCCATCAAAGCGGCTCGCCTGACGGCACGGCTCAATATTTACTTGAAGTTTAATAGTGGCATGAATCGTTTGGGGTTTCCTATTGGTCAGGCGCAAGCGGTGTGGCAATGGGCCAAAAGCCTCAGCAATGTCGGCGAAATCACATTAATGAGCCACTTTGCCAATGCAGATAATCCTATTGGTGCTGAGGAACAATTCACCCAGATTCAACAGGCCAGCGCACATATTTTGGCGGCTCGCTGCTTTGCCAACTCTGCGGCAATATTGCGCAACCCGAACACCCATTATGACTGGGTGCGCCCAGGAATTATTCTCTACGGCGCATCACCCAGTGGTGATATTGCCGATATTGCTGGTCTTGATCTGCGCCCGGTGATGAGTTTGCACAGTGAGATTATCGCGCTGCAATCATTATCCGCCGGTCAAAGTGTGGGTTATGGTAGCCGCTATCGTGCTACTGGCACGCAGCGTATCGGGGTGGTGGCTTGTGGTTATGCCGATGGTTATCCCCGCGTGGCCCCGACAGGAACACCTATTATGGTTGACGGTATATTGACTCACACCATAGGGGCGATTTCGATGGATATGCTTACCGTGGATCTCACGCCGTGTCCGCAAGCGCAGATTGGCAGCAAAGTCGAAATATGGGGTGAGAATATCCCCATTGATAATGTGGCACAGGCCGCAGGAACAGTGGGGTATGAGTTGATGTGTGCGCTGGCAGCCAGGGTTACCCTTCTGACTTGACGCTGTAGCGGTGTTAGCGGCTCTCGTTACTCGGCCCGTCCATGGGCCTCGCCTCTGCGAGGCCGCTGCAAGCAGCGTTCAAATCTGCTCCCGGAAGATTTGTCACCCGAATCACTGACTTATCTCAGCTCATCGGAATGAGTTCGTTTGCTGCCTTGCTACAACACCAATTCATTTGGGTAATCGGTTTCTTATTAGCTATTGAAGTGGCGTGTTAGTTTATCTTTTGCAATTTACCGCGCACATGTTTGCTGGCGCGGCGGGCTTGCCAGGCCAGTAAGCAACCAGCCAACATCACAATAGCCAATGACAATTTAGGTTCTATTGGCAAGGCCATTGCCAACAAACCCAATCCGGCACCGCCTGCCATTTGCACAAACCCCACCAGAGCAGAAGCTACACCGGCCTCATTGGCATAAGGTTCAAGCGCATAGCTGGTCGCTGGGCCCATCATAAAGGCTAAACCGGCACAGGCACTGGCAACGGGCAACATGTAAACCAGCCAGTGATGTTGCACTTCAGGTGATAAGCGCAGGCCGTATAGCAGACTGAAACAGCCGAGTGCCATCAAGACGCTGCCGGTCATCAGGCAAGCAGGGCGGCCCACTTTTTGGATAATCCGATTCGCAAAAAAGCTCACTATCATGATCCAAAAACCATTGGCACCGAACACCAACGAGAATTGCAGTGGGCTTAGCCCCGCGCCGACCATCAAGACATTGGGCGCCAGCGAAACATAGGTTAATGCCATCCCCATCGCACCGGCATTGACCAGTGCGAAAATCAGGAAACGGTCGTCACGTAGAATGCGTAGATAGTTTTTTATCGGCAAACTCTTTACGGGTTGCGTATCTGCTGGGCGGGTTTCCGGCAGGAAAACGATAACCAGAATGAGCACCAATAATCCGTACAATGCCAGGAACCAGAATGGCGCACGCCAGCCAAAGGCTTCGGCCAACAGCCCCCCCAATAGAGGCGCTAATGCCGGTACGATATTTAATGTGCCATTGAGGAAACCAAAGGCACGGGCAGCTTCATTGCCATTAAGGCGATCGCGCACACCACTGAATGCCACCACTGCCGTACAGCAAACGGCCACGCCTTGTAACAGGCGGGAGCTGACAAACATGAAAGGGCTGACAGCCAGTGCGGCCATCGCGGCACCCAACATGTAAAGGATTATCCCGATAATGGCAATCGGTTTACGGCCATATTTGTCAACCAATGGCCCGGCAATCAGTTGTCCGACCCCCAGAACTAAAATAAACAGCGCAATGGTGGATTGAATCAATGACTCGCTACTGTTCAGCCCCTTAGCTATCGCGGGAATGGTCGGTAGGTAAAGGTCGATGCCCAGAGGGCCGAGTAGAATCAAGCTTAACAGCAGAAAAAGAAATTTTTGCATAACACCAAAACAACATCCAGATTACTGAGGCAGCAAGGATAAAGAATTTGCCGACAAATGAAAAGGTTGAGCATGACCCAACCCAACGATAGTGACAATGTCACTTCAAACTGATGACAAACCCCAACGACTCGATCTTGCAAGGTGAAGACAGGTAGAAGAGTAAAGCGTCCGCGCCAGGGACGGCGCGGCTCGAGCCCCCAGGGATGGGTTTACGGCGTCTTTACGATCTGCCTGTTTTCACCGATACGGGCAGTTTGTCATTAATCTCTAGTGACAATGTCACTTATTGGTATTTAGAAATCCCTAATAGGTTACTACAACTAATAATATATCTCTTATTATTCACCGTCTAACTTGTCATTCGATGCTCTAACCATTTCTCCAGTTTGACGGCTGACAGCGCTTCTGAAAACAGAAATCCCTGACCAATCAAGTAGCCTTGCCGGCTGAGCAAGGTGCGTTGAGCTTCATTCTCGACCCCTTCGACAATCACCGACAGTTGCAAACTCTCACCAATGCGTATCACCGCTTCACTTAAAGTTCGGCTGGTTTCATCATATTCAAGGTCATGTACAAAGCTTTTATCCAGTTTGATTTCATCGAGATCCAGGCGGCGCAGGTAACTGAGGCTGGAATAACCGGTGCCAAAATCATCCATGGATAGCCGCACCCCCAGACGATGAATTTTTTCGATTGTCGTGAATATGGCCGGATTATTTTCAATCAATATATCTTCGGTAATTTCCAGCGTCAGATCCTGCGGCGGTAAATGATAATGGTGCAAAATATGCAGAATCATGTCCGGTAAGCCCGGATTGTGGAAATTAGTCGGCGATAAATTCACTGACACTGATGGCACATCAATGCCCCGCAAACGCCAGTCGGCCAATTGCTGACATGCGGTTTCAATTGCCCAAAGGGCCAGCTCATTGATAAGGCCGCTCTCTTCAGCAATGGGGATAAATCGTTGTGGTGGAATATTCCCCAATATGGGATGATTCCAACGGCTTAGCGCCTCAACACCATACAGATGACCATCCTTTAACATCACTTGCGGCTGATAAAATAACTCCAGGGAGCCGATGTGGAATGCATGGCGTAGGGCATCTTCCATGTCTTGTCGCTGTTGATTGAGGTTATTCATTTCTGCGCTGAAGAAATTGAAATGGCCACGCCCCATATTCTTCGCTTTGTGCATTGCGATATCGGCATGGTTCATCAGGGTGTCCATTTCGATACCATTTTCAGGATACAAACTGATGCCTACACTGGCCGACGGAATAATATTCATGTTGGCAATTTGGCAGGGCTGAGACAACAAACTGAGCATTTTCTCTACTCTTACCGTGGTTTGTTGCAGGGGGCTGGAGGTCAGAATAATGATGAATTCATCGCCAGACAGGCGGCCAATGATGTCATTTTTAGGCAAACTGTCGCGCAGTCGCTGAGCCATCGCCGCCAGTAACTCATCGCCAGCGGCATGACCAAGTGAGTCATTGACTTGTTTAAACCGATCCAGATTAATCACCAACACCGCCAGCGAATGATTCATTTCAGCAGCTAAAGCAATGGCTTGCTTGGCATACACCAGAAACTGACTGCGATTGGGTAGCCCGGTCAATGAATCATAAAAAGCCAAATGTTGAATTTGTTTGCGAGAGAGTTCTCGCTCCATAGCAAGAGAACATAAATTGGCGATTAATTTGACCAACTGACGATGAAAATCGCTGGGTTTTCGTTTCTGTTTATAATAAAAAGCAAATATACCAAGTACTTGCCCTTGGCTGGAGAGAATAGGAGTTGACCAGCAAGCCAATAAACCATGCGGTAATATCAGATGACGGTAGTCCTGCCACAATGGGTCAGTGGCGATATCTTGTACTTCAACTGCTTCTTTGCGAAATGCGGCTGTCCCGCCGGAACCGGAAAATAGGCCGATGGGTACACCGGTGAGGATGGCCGTATAAGTCAGTGGCAGACCAGGGCCAGCAAGATGGGAAAGGTGATTCTGGCCGATACTTTGCAAAATACTGGCGGTCACCTCAGGGGCAATCCGCTCAACTTCATGACAAAGTAATGACATCACTTCGTCAAGCGGACGCTCGCGGACCAAGGCTTCCAGCACTTTATATTGCAACACTTCATACATTTTTGTCAGGGTGATATCAGTTAGCACCCCAATGCTGTAACTCTGTTCGCCTTGCTCATTAATCAGTGAGTTCATCACTGCTGAGCACCAATGGGGTTGCCGGTCTTTGCTGTAAAAAAGCTCTTTAGGCAGGAGCCGCTGGCGTGCATCGGGTGAGTGGCCATTGACTGGCGCGAGCTGTTCAGGATGCGCACTTTGCAGCAGATCGACCATATTTTGCCCCAGAGCCTGTTCTGGGGTATAGCCAAACAGTTTCGTAAACCCCTGATTAATATAAACAGCTTGTTGCCCGTGCTCGGTATTCGCGGCAATAAACATTGCGCTGTCGC
>NZ_JBLWEX010000157.1:0-12307 GCF_048323875.1 Yersinia sp. LJYL362 | reverse complement strand
ACTGACATTTCCGCAAGGGAAAGTTTGCGGGCTGATTGGTCATAATGGTTCCGGTAAATCGACGCTTTTAAAAATGCTGGGTCGCCATCAACCGCCTTCCAGTGGCAAGGTGTTGCTCAATGATGTGGCATTATCCCAATGGGACAACAAGGCTTTTGCCCGTGAAGTCGCTTATTTGCCGCAGCAATTACCGGCAGCTGAAGGGATGACCGTGCGCGAGCTGGTCGCGATTGGTCGTTATCCGTGGCATGGTGCGCTGGGGCGTTTTCGTCAGGAAGACCGCGAGCAGGTGGAAGAAGCGATTGCGCTAGTGGATTTAAAACCTCTGGCGAATCGGTTGGTCGACAGCTTATCCGGTGGTGAACGCCAACGCGCCTGGCTGGCTATGATGGTGGCGCAAAATAGCCGATGCCTGCTGCTTGATGAGCCGACCTCGGCACTCGATATCGCACATCAGGTTGAGGTGTTGGGGCTGATTCAGCGCCTTAGTCGAGAGCGTGGCCTGACAGTTATTGCGGTATTACACGATATCAATATGGCGGCCCGTTATTGCGACCATTTGGTGGCGCTACGTGGTGGTGAGATGATAGCGCAAGGCCCTGCTGAAAGCCTGATGCAAGGTGCTGTTCTGGAACAGATTTACGGTATTCCTATGGGAATATTGCCCCATCCGGCCGGTGGTGCGCCGGTAAGTTTCGTGTATTAATGAAAATGCATTTACCCATCAAACACATCCATCTGACGCCACCAGGCCTTACTCGCCGCAGATTGCTCACTGCGCTGGCCTTATCGCCATTATTGTATTCATTGTCTGGATGGGCAGTAAATTCTCCTAAGATTGATAGCCGCAGGGTGATTGCTCTGGAATGGTTGCCTGTTGAGTTATTACTGGCTTTGGGGGTGACGCCGTATGGTGTGGCAGATACCCATAATTACCGTTTATGGGTTGAGGAACCTGAATTACCCGCCAGTGTTATTGATGTCGGCCAGCGCACAGAACCTAATCTGGAATTGCTACAGCAAATGGCTCCGTCACTGATTCTGATGTCTGAAGGTTTCGGCCCTTCACCGGAAAAACTCGCTCCGATCGCCCCTTCGATGAGCTTTGCTTTTAGCCAACAGGGCAGTACCCCTCTTGCCGTCGGTAAAAATTCACTGCGTGTACTAGGGGAGCGTCTTGGATTAGAGGCCGCTGCCGAACAACATCTCAATGATTTTAATCAATTTATGCAAGCTGCTCGCCAACGCTTCTCCGCTAGCCGTAACACATCATTACTGATGTTTTCTCTGTTGGACACTCGCCATGCCTTGGTCATCGGCCAAGGTAGCTTGTTCCAGGATGTATTAAACGAATTGAATATTAAAAATGCCTGGCAGGGTGAGACTAATATCTGGGGCAGTGCAGTGGTGGGAATCGAACGTTTAGCGACAGTAAAACCAGGGCGAGCAATGTGCTTTGTTCATGGTAATAGTGAAATGCTACAACAGGTTACCCGCACACCATTATGGCAATCCATGTCATTTGTGCGTCAAAATCAATTACAGATACTGCCTGCGGTATGGTTCTATGGCGCGACATTATCTGCCATGCGATTTGTGCGGTTATTAGAATCGGCATGGGGCAAATCTTCATGATGGCCAAGACTCTGCGTAAAAACTGGTTTCTGCCGGCCAGCTTACTGAGCTTACTGCTGATTTTTGCCGTGGCGTTGACGTTATACAATTTTAGTCAGGTATTACCAGCCTCGCTCTGGGGGGCCGCACTATGGCAGCCTGACAGCGATGACGTGCGCCAAATGTTATTCCATTACAGTCAACTTCCTCGGCTGACGGTGGCATTGTTAACCGGTGCTGGATTGGGGCTGGTGGGGGTTTTGTTCCAACAAATCTTACGTAACCCACTGGCTGAACCTGCCACATTGGGCGTGGCTGCGGGAGCCCAGCTTGGCCTGACTATCGCGACGTTATGGATGCTACCCGGTGGTGAATTAACCCGCCAACTGGCAGCAATGACCGGTGGTATCCTTATTGGTGTGTTGGTATTTGGTGTGGCCTGGGGTAAGCGTATGTCGCCGGTTACTCTGATACTGGCAGGCTTGGTACTCGGTCTTTACTGTAGCGCGGTCAGTAACTTACTGGCGCTATTTAATTATGATCAACTGCAAGGTTTGTTCCTGTGGAGTAGTGGTGCTCTGAACCAACAAGATTGGAGCACGGTACAGTTTTTGCTGCCCCGCTTGCTGATAACGGGGGTATTGGCCGCTTTATTGATTCGTCCATTAACCTTGCTCGGGCTGGATGATGGTGTCGCTCGTAATCTCGGGTTAGGGCTGTCATTGGCACGGCTGAGTGCGTTGGGGTTGGCAATTCTGTTTAGTGCAATGTTGGTCAATGCTGTAGGTGTTATTGGTTTTATTGGCCTGTTTGCACCTTTGTTGGCAAAAATTCTTGGTGCGCGCCGGTTATCGCAACGCCTGATTTTGGCACCTGTATTGGGGGCTTTATTGTTGTGGGTAACAGATCAAGGGCTAATCTGGTTGGCACAGATTTGGCAAGAAATTCCCACTGGAGCGGCAACTGCGCTGATTGGTGCACCACTACTATTATGGCTATTGCCCCGCTTACATAGCGCGACGGCCCCCAGCATGGATTTTGGCGATAACGTTCCCGCTGAACGGCAACATTTGGGCCTATGGATCAGCGGTGGTTTACTCATCCTGCTCGCTGGATTAGCCGTGGCACTGATGTTTGGTCGTGATAGTTACGGTTGGAATTGGATTAGCGGTGATGATATTCAGGCATTATTACACTGGCGCTGGCCACGGGTATTAGCGGCATTGGCCGCCGGTATGATGCTGGCGGTCGCGGGAACATTAATTCAAAAACTTACAGGTAATCCGATGGCCAGCCCCGAAGTGCTGGGGATAAGCTCTGGCGCATCTTTTGGTGTGGTGATAATGATGTTTATCGTTCCTGGTAATGCACTGGCATGGTTGCTACCCGCAGGTAGTTTAGGCGCTGCCACGACCTTATTATTGATTCTGATCGTTGCTGGGCGGGGCGGTTTTTCTCCCGGGAGAATGCTATTGGCCGGGATTGCACTGAGCACCGCTTTTACCACGGTAATCACCATGTTACTAGCCAGTGGTGATCCACGAATGCGCGGCTTGCTGGCATGGATTTCAGGCTCTACCTATGCTGTTGATGGCCCGCAAGCACTCAGTACCGGTGTTATTGCTCTGGTTCTGATCGCATTAGCACCGCTGTGCCGCCGTTGGTTAATGATTTTGCCATTGGGGAGTGTGACGGCAAGAGCTCTAGGCGTAGCGCTGGCACCGAGCCGGTTAGCTATTTTGCTATTGGCCGCCATCATGACGGCAGCAGCTACATTAACCGTTGGGCCACTCAGTTTTGTCGGCCTAATGGCGCCTCATATGGCCCGTATGTTGGGCTTCCGTCGTGCCATTCCACAACTATTTATTGCGGCTATTTTGGGGGGCTTATTAATGGTATTTGCCGATTGGTG
This sequence comes from Yersinia sp. LJYL362, assembly GCF_048323875.1. NCBI lineage: Bacteria > Pseudomonadati > Pseudomonadota > Gammaproteobacteria > Enterobacterales > Yersiniaceae > Yersinia > Yersinia sp. LJYL362. The sequence goes on along the minus strand of NZ_JBLWEX010000157.1, from coordinate 8,781 downwards.
CGGCCGGATGTTGTTATTCCCAAATCAGATTCCAGCGGGTTTATTGGCGACATTTATCGGCGCTCCCTATTTTGTTTATTTATTGCGTAAACAGGGGCGGTAGCCGAGTTTTATCAATTATCTCATCGGTTTGGGATGGCGTTATATCTATGGCTCAAGTTGATTAAGTGAGTTATCAGAAAGTGTGAAATTTACTTTTTAACCATCTCCCGGAATAGGGAGATGGTTAATGTATTGATATTAAAGCTGTGCAAAACTCCGACGAGCGGCATCCACAGTTTTCTGAATGTCTTCTTTGCTGTGCGCCACTGACATAAAGCCAGCTTCAAAGGCTGAAGGAGCCAAATAAACACCCTCTTCCAACATTAAATGGAAGAAGCGTTTGAAGCGCTCGACGTCGCAATTCATCACATCCTGATAGCATGTCACGGTTGGGGCATCAGTAAAGAATAAGCCGAACATCCCGCCGACATGGTTAACCACCAATGGAATATTCTCTGCTTTTGCGGCATGGAGTAGGCCTGTCGCCAGTGAGTCAGTCAGTTCAGCCAGGGTTTCATGGATACCCACCTGAGCAACTTCAGTCAGACAGGCAAAACCTGCAGCCATGGCAATTGGGTTACCGGATAGCGTACCAGCCTGATAAACCGAGCCTGTTGGAGCCAATGCATCCATCACATCGCGACGGCCACCAAAGGCACCCACTGGCATACCGCCACCGATGATTTTACCCAGACAGGTCAAATCAGGAACAACACCGTAATAATCTTGCGCCCCGGCTAATGCCACGCGAAAACCGGTCATTACTTCATCAATAATCAACAGTGCGCCGAACTCGTCACACAATGCGCGCAGACCCGGTAGGAAATCTGGCAATGGTGGCACGCAGTTCATGTTACCGGCGACAGGCTCGACAATAATACAGGCGATGTCGTGGGGATATTGCTCAAAAGCTTCACGCACAGACGCTAAATCGTTATAAGTGCAAGTCAGGGTATGCTTGGCAAAATCAGCAGGTACACCGGGTGAATTAGGCTGACCCAGTGTCAGAGCGCCTGAACCGGCTTTAACTAGCAGACAGTCTGCATGGCCATGATAGCAGCCTTCAAATTTGATGATCTTATCGCGGTTAGTAAAGCCTCGGGCCAGACGAATGGCGCTCATAGTTGCTTCAGTTCCGGAGTTGACCATCCGCACCATATCCATGGTTGGGACTAAATTGGTGACCAACTCGGCCATTTTGACTTCCATTTCTGTCGGCGCACCAAAGCTCAGACCGCGCTCCACGGCTTCAATCACGGCCTGACGAATTGCCGGATGATTATGCCCCAAGACCATTGGCCCCCAAGAGCCAACATAATCAATATAGGCTTTACCATCCACATCAAACAGATAAGCGCCATCGGCACGTTCGATGAATAATGGGACGCCACCGACGCCAGTGAATGCACGCACCGGAGAGTTAACCCCGCCTGGGATCAACTCTTTTGCCTGGGTATACAGACTTTCGGATTTACTCATAAACGGCTCCTGAAATAGGCGACATTAACATTGGTAACATCAACCTTGGCAATCAACAATGTGGCTTATTCTAAAGTACTGGCAGCGGTTATCAAATGATTGGGCATATTTAGCGAAGAGCTTGCGCGGCGTGCCGCAAACCCAAGAAAAAAGCCTTTCCTGAGCGAGATCATTTCATGGGCGTTTAAGCAAGCGCATTATCCGTGTGTAGACTAGACTCATACTGCGAATTTGTATTACTTATTATTTAACTGACAAGCCTACAAACTATGAATGATTCAACGCAAAACATACCTAATGAAGGTATTTCTGAAGTCAAACGTGGTCGTTTTATCCATGCATTGGTTAATCGTGATACCACACCCTTAGTTATTCTTATCATGGCCGCAGTTGTCGGGGCGGTCACGGGGTTGTTGGGGGTAGCATTTGACCGCGGGGTAGATTGGATACAGCAAGAAAGGTTAGCGACTGTCGCTAAGGTTGCTGATAATGCCATTTTAGTTTGGCCGCTGGCTTTTCTGATGTCAGCAGTGCTAGCCATGGTGGGTTACTTTCTGGTGCGCCGTTTTGCGCCCGAGGCGGGAGGGTCAGGGATACCTGAAATAGAGGGGGCAATGGAAGAGATGCGCCCGGTTCGCTGGTGGCGCGTTATCCCGGTCAAGTTCATTGGCGGGCTTGGTACGCTCGGTGCTGGCATGGTGCTAGGCCGAGAGGGGCCAATGGTACAAATGGGGGGTAACAGTGGGCGGATGATTGTCGATATCTTCCGTCTACGCAGCGCTGAAGCGCGTCACTCATTATTAGCGACCGGTGCTGCTGCGGGGCTGTCAGCCGCTTTTAATGCTCCGTTAGCTGGGATTTTATTTGTTATCGAAGAGATGCGCTCGCAGTTCCGCTACAGCTTGGTTTCTATTAAAGCTGTATTTGTTGGGGTTATCACTTCAACTATCGTTTACCGTTATTTTAATGGTGAACGTGCAATTATTGATGTAGGTAAACATCAGTGATGTCCCTTTGAATACCTTATGGCTCTATTTACTGTTAGGTATTATTTTCGGCGCAGTGGGAGTGATGTTCAATGCGCTAATATTTCGCACGCAAGATGCATTTATGCGGTTTCACGGCGGTGACTGGCGCAAGTTGGTACTGATAGGTGGCCTGTTGGGTGGGATGTGTGGCTTACTTGCATTGGTTCATGGTGAGGCCGTGGGCGGCGGTTTTGCATTAATCCCTATTGCAGTCGCCGGCAACTTCAGCATTGGTATGTTGCTGTTTATTTTTATCGCCAGAGTGATTACCACTTTACTGTGTTTTGGTTCTGGTGCACCCGGTGGGATATTTGCCCCGATGTTGGCTCTGGGAACCATTCTGGGCACCGCTTTTGGTTTATCCTGCGCGCACTTTTTCCCGCAATACAGTATAGATGCAGGTACTTTTGCCATTGCAGGAATGGGCGCTCTGTTTGCCGCCTCGGTACGTGCGCCATTGACTGGGATAGTTTTGGTGCTGGAAATGACCGATAATTATCAACTTATTTTGCCAATGATTGTGACTTGTTTGGGGGCGACGTTAATAGCGCAGTTTATGGGGGGGCAGCCCTTGTATTCAGCTATTTTGGCCCGCACATTACAAAGACAAGAGCAGGCAGCAGAACAGCAGGCCGCGGTTGAAAGTAGTACTCAAACAGGTAGATAATATATAACATTAAGTCACAATACTTGAATGAATTACTCGGGTATTAGATAATCAATACACAGATCAGGCTGCCATTGTAGTAACCTGCACCTCGAATACCGGTTGGGAGTGATGAGTATGAGCGATGAAACAGTACTGCCCCTGCAGTTTACCGAGGCAGCGGCAAAAAAAGTGAAACTGCTGATTTCTGATGAGGAAAATCCAAATCTGAAATTGCGGGTTTACATTACCGGTGGTGGATGCAGCGGGTTCCAGTATGGCTTTACTTTTGATGATCAGATTAACGACGGCGATATGACCATTGAGAAGCAAGGTGTCGAGCTGGTTGTTGATCCCATGAGCTTGCAATATCTGGTGGGCGGTGCAGTGGATTACACGGAAGGCCTGGAAGGCTCTCGCTTTATCGTGACTAACCCGAATGCGAAGAGTACTTGTGGCTGCGGTTCTTCTTTCAGCATCTAACTTACCTTTCATCCTTGGGGCTACAGCTATATTAGCGGCACTCATGCACCCGAATCACTTACTTGAGTAAGCTCATCGGGATTTACTCGTTTGCTGCCTTGCTGTAACACCAATGCTTTTGGGTATAAAATCACCGAAGATTTTGATAAAAAAAACCGCAGCCTTAACAGTTGCGGTTTTTTTATATCTGAATATTACCATTCTACAGTAATCAATTGCGCCATCTGGTCCACACGGGTTTTGCTAACATGTGGGCCATTTGATGCAATAAAAGAATGGCTGATTTTAGGTTCCGTAACCAATCCATTTCCTCTATGACACTGTATTTCTGGATAATTCATTTTTGAATCATTCACTGCGTGTTCGTTTTGATTTGACGATTGCACCAGACAAGATGGCACTATAGTCAGATGTAAATCTATTGTGCCGCTTAGCCCCCGGGCTAGCGACGGACTGGTAAGAAAAACCAGCCAAAACATCAACAAAAAATATTTCATGATTTTATAACTACATTTTTAACTGCCGCTACCGGAGTCGGTAGCGATAATACTGGGTATCGACTAATTATTTAAAAACTTGAAGATTTAACACACACTAAAATACGTATTTCATCTCAAATTACAGAGCGGATAAGCAGCCTTGTAGACTCGGAAAGAGTCTACAAGGCAGTGTATTGTATAAAATATAGGCTGTACTTAGCAATCAGGAATGGGATATTTACGACTAATGCTCTATTTCAAAGGTGGGTAGTTTTAAGCGCCAGCGGATAGCGGCAAGCCTGATACCAAGGGTTATCACCATGCCCAGCATCATTGCTTGTTGCAGTGGCATACCAAAAGTATAAAACGCCGTAGCATGCACAATACCACCAATGATGCAGGCAGTAGCATAGATTTCAGTCCGTAGGATCATCGGGATTTCGCGGGCTAAGACATCACGGATGATTCCCCCGCCGACACCGGTTATCACCCCCATACAGATAGCAACTAGGGGGCTGGCTCCTGCAGCAAAGGCTTTATTGACCCCGATCCCCACGAACACAGCCAGACCAATAGCATCCAGCACGGGCAGAATCCATTTTGGGGTTCGTCGTGGTTGCCGCACCAGCAAAATGGTTGCCAGACATGTCACCATCGCAACAACCAGATCTGTGGGATCTTTCACCCAAAATACAGGGCCATTGGCTAAGGCCATATCGCGAATTGTGCCACCACCAACGGCCGTCACCACACCCAATACCAACACACCAAACGGGTCCATACGTAACTTCCCCGCCAGCAATACGCCAGAGATAGCAAATACCGCAGTACCTAAAATATCCAGCCAATAGACCAGCATTAATGTGACTCCGCCACAGGGGATGGAATGCTGGCCATTTGTTGGCACAGCTGTTTAGCGGCCAGCAGAATACGTGGGCCAGCACGATTAAACCAGTCCTCATTAAGGGTTATCACAGGTACTGCAAGTTGGGGGTGCCAAAAAGCGCGGATATTATCTGCTTGAGACGAATCACCACTTACCACGATCACCTGTGGTTGGCGGGTCATTACCTGTTCACGGCTGACTTGCGGCCAGGGAACTCGACTACCCGCAAAAATATTTCCCCCGCCACAAAGGGAAATAACTTCACTCTGCAATGTATGACCGGAACTGGTAAACAGTGGTTGAGTACCAAATTGCAGGAAAGTGGGTAATGGCAACTCACGTGCGTAATGGCTACGTAACTCGCTCACCTCTTGGCGTAGCTGTTTCGCGGCCTGATGTGCTTGCTCAGGAGATGAGCTGTATTGGGCCAGTTTATCCAGATCATCTGCGATTTGATCAATATTAACGGGATCAGAATAGAAGATCGGAATACCAAAAGAGGCTAATTGATCGAGTGGGCGCTGTGGGTTCCCTCCGCGCCAGGCGAGGATCAAATCAGGTTTTAATGCCAGAATACGTTCGACATTTACCCCTTGCCACGAGGCAACATGTTCCAGCTTTTTAGCGGCTTCCGGGTAGTCAGAGTAAGCACTGACAGCAACCAATTTATCCCCCAGGCCAGCGGCATAGGCCATTTCTGTGGTGCTGGGTGATAAACTGATAATCCGCTCTGCCGCCAGCGCGGGTGAGTTAAACAGGGCGAGCAACAATAACATCACTGCTTGGGGCAGAATCATTGCTGCTCGAGCCCTGAAAGGAATAGTAAACCGCACCATTAACTGTGTTTAGCCAACGACTTTAACATTGCTTCTATCATTAATGTCGACTGCTGGGCAGCAACAACCAGGAATTCATCAAAACTTAAATGAGATTCTTGATCGGCAACATCCGAAATAGCACGGACGACAACAAAAGGAGTCTTGAATAGGTAACAAACATGGCCGATAGCCGCTGCTTCCATTTCAACTGCGGCAGCTTCCGGGAAAGTGGCGCGAATACGGGCTAGTGGGGCTGCACCGTTGATAAAAGCATCACCGCTGCAAATCAGGCCGCGTACGGCATTTAAATCCAATTGTCTGATACAACTTTCAGCTAATTCAATCAACTTTGGATCAGCAATGAAGGCGGCTGGGCAACCTGCCATTTGGCCAGGTTCGTAACCAAAAGCGGTCACATCAGCATCGTGATAGCGAACTTCTGTCGAAACCACGATATCTCCGACTTTCAGGCTAGAGGCCAGGCCACCAGCAGAACCGGTATTGATAACAATGTCGGGTTGGCAATGTTCTAACAAGAGAGTGGTACCCATTGCGGCAGACACTTTACCGATACCGGATTTCAGTAAGGCGACATCAACGCCATTGAGTTGGCCGGTGTAAATCTCACAACCCGCGCGAGACAAGGTTTGGCGATTTTCAATTTTGTCACGTAGCAATGTGACTTCTTGTTCCATTGCGCCAATAATTCCTACTTTCATATGGATATCCACCAATTTTAAAGGATTAATTAATCTGTAATAAGCCATACACAGTTTATCAGGTAAGTGAGATTGTCGGGTAGTTCACCCAAGATAATGCGTAATGTGCCGCAGTTCATACGCAATCAGCCAAAGTTCACACGTAATCAATTGCATCTTCTGCTGAGAGTGGGTATCACTGTATTTAGATGAATGATCAGGGGGTAACATGTCCGGGATCGACTTTAAACAGAAAATTAGTGTTCAGCGGCCATTTGGTAAACCCAGTTCGGCTGAAGATGAATATGAGATTACCCGGGTATTTGAAAGTGATCGCGGCCGGATTGTAAACTCTGCGGCTATTCGGCGTTTACAACAAAAAACCCAAGTCTTCCCGTTGGAGCGCAATGCTGCTGTCCGCAGTCGTTTGACCCATTCGCTGGAAGTTCAGCAAGTCGGCCGTTATATCGCCAAAGAGATCCTCAATCGTTTTAAGCAAGATAAAAAAATCAGCACCTATGGATTAGATAAACTGCTTGATCCTTTTGAAAGTATTGTAGAAATGGCATGTCTGATGCATGACATAGGTAACCCGCCTTTTGGGCATTTTGGTGAATCAGCAATCAATAATTGGTTTACTAAACAAATGGACCCTAAAGGCGGCGGTGCTGAACCGCGGAGCAAAGATCAATGCCAGGTTAATGTATTAAAGTTGCGGGAAGGGGAAACTGAACTCAATATTCTGCGCAGTAAAATTCGCCAGGATCTAAGCCAGTTTGAGGGCAATGCGCAAGCGATCCGTTTGGTTTATAGCTTATTAAAGCTTAATCTCACATATGCACAGGTTGGCTGTATTCTTAAATATACCAAACCTGCTTATTGGTCAGGCGATATTCCCGCTTCCCATAACTATTTGATGAAGAAGCCAGGTTTTTATCTTGCTGAAGAAGACTATGTTAAAGATTTACGTCGCGAACTTAATATGGGAGAGTTTAATCGATTTCCGTTAACCTATATTATGGAAGCTGCGGATGATATTTCTTATTGCATTGCCGATTTGGAAGATGCAGTCGAAAAAAATATTTTCAGTGTTGAACAACTTTATGACCATATGGTGCGAGAGTGGGGTGAGATGACTCATGGTGATTTGTTTGATAAAGTTGTTGGCGGCGCATTTCGTCAATTAGGTCGAGGGCAAGGTCGGCGTAGTTCGGAAGATCAATTCTTTATGTATTTACGGGTTAATACCGTAGGGAAATTAGTTCCGCATGCTGCTCAGCGTTTTATTGAGAATCTACCCGCAGTGTTTTCTGGTTCGTTTAATCATGCTTTATTAGAAGATTCCAGTGCAGCATGTAAATTACTGCAAATTTTTAAAAAGGTAGCAGTGAAACACGTATTCAATTATCCCGAAGTAGAACAGCTTGAGTTACAAGGGTATAGAGTTATTAGCGGCTTGCTTGATATTTATAGCCCGCTATTAGCTATGCCGCAAACGGCATTTACGCAATTAGTCGTCGAAGACAGTCATCGGGATTACCCGATTGAGACAAGATTGTTCCATAAGTTGTCGACTAAACACCGCCTGGCTTATGCTGAGTCAACAGAGCGGTTACGCAATTTAGCGCCAGAACAACATGAGATATATGAATATTATTATCGAGCGCGTTTAATTCAAGACTATATCAGTGGCATGACAGATCTTTATGCCTATGATGAATACAGGCGTTTGATGGCTGCGGAATAGATATACCCGTTATACTTCAAGCTGCATGTGCGTTGGCTACGCTCAATAACTCGAATCATTGACTCGCGTCAACTGATCGGGATTATCTTGCTTGTTGCCTTCCAGCAACTTGAATTATTTAGGGTATAATAAGCAGAAAACTAAAATGTCCGTTTAATTAACTATAGATTTGTAAAGACGGACAATATTTTTTACTTTTCTCATTATTGGTTCTCTGAACTTCATCCCTCATATTTAATCTTACTATGCAAGACGACTTTATCCTTTTACTTGAAATTGCCGTGATGTTGGCTGTTTGCATTCACCCGATTCACTAAATAAGTTCGATTGTCGGGTTCGTTGGCTGGGCCTGCGGCAAGGCCAATTATTATGGGATAAGTCTGTTATACACCATTTATTGACTCATTATTAATTGTATAGCGAGAGCCAGAATACATGAAAAAAACAACTTTAGTGTTAAGTGCATTGGCATTGA
>NZ_JBLWEX010000156.1:0-12133 GCF_048323875.1 Yersinia sp. LJYL362 | reverse complement strand
CTCTTGAACGCCTGAAAAATGGTCGTTTAGATATTCTGATTGCAACTGATGTTGCGGCTCGTGGTTTGGACGTTGAGCGCATCAGCCTGGTAGTAAACTATGATATCCCTATGGATTCAGAGTCTTATGTCCACCGTATCGGTCGTACCGGTCGTGCAGGTCGTGCAGGTCGTGCATTACTGTTCGTTGATAGACGTGAACGTCGTCTGTTGCAGAACATTGAACGTACTATGAAGATGACTATCCCACCAGTCCAATTGCCAAACGCTGAATTACTGGGCGAACGTCGCTTAGCCAAATTTGCGGCTAAAGTTGGCCAACAACTGGAAAGCAGTGATTTGGATATGTACCGTGGGTTGCTGGCGAAGCTGCAACCAGAAGAAGGGTTTGATATTGAAACTCTGGCTGCTGCACTGCTGAAAATGGCACAGGGCGAACGTCCTCTGATCTTGCCTCCAGAAGCACCACGTCGTCCACAGCGTGAATTCAATACTCGCGATGATCGTGGTAGCGATCGCGGTCGTGACCGTAATGACAGCCGTCGTGAACCTCGTTCTGACAGCCGTGACGGTGGCGAACGTCCAGCACGTCGCGAACGTCGTGATGTTGGTGAGATGGAACTGTACCGCATTGAAGTTGGCCGCGATGATGGTGTTGAAGTTCGTCATATCGTTGGCGCTATTGCTAACGAAGGTGATATCAGCAGCCGTTACATCGGTAACATCAAGCTGTTTGCTTCACATTCAACTATCGAACTGCCGAAAGGCATGCCGGGCGAAATGTTATCTCACTTCACTCGCACCCGTATCCTGAACAAGCCGCTGAACATGCAGCTGTTGGGTGATGCTCAGCCGCATGAACGTCGTGAACGTCCTGCTGGCGGTAACGGTGGTGGTGAGCGTCGTGGCGGTGGTGCTGGCCGTTCATTCGGTGGCGAACGCCGTGACGGTGCTGCTGGTGCTCCTCCTCGCCGTTCATTCGGTAGTGACCGTGCTCCAGCCGGTGCTGGCGAACAGCGTCGTGGCAATCGTGATGGTCAGCGCTCAGCTGCACCACGTCGTGATGATGCCGCAGCGCCTGCTGCACCTGCTCGTCGTCGTTTCGGTGACGCATAAGTCTTAGCCATCCTTGATGATTAAACATAAAAACCAGCCTTCGGGCTGGTTTTTTATGCGTATCAAACGGGCTTATTTTGCCTAATAACAAAAAATATTTGGGACGAATTTACCTAATGAAGATTGGAAATAATCTATTACTTTCAATTCTTAATCAAAATAGAAATAAAAATAATTCAGCTTATATTTTTTTATTGTAATCGGATATTTGAGTTGCATATTATTTAGCATCATAATTAATTCACAATTGATAGTCCATTTACATATGTTTTCTTTTAAATTAAGAAAGATTACATACCATTGTGATAGATTTGTTTTGCAACAAAAAACTATTTATCATAAGGATCTAAAAATGAAAGCTTATATAGTTATACCTCTTTTTTCTTTTGTTCTTACTGCATGCTCAACGCCTGTAACCTCACTAAATAATGAAGACCTTTGCGCTAAATTAGCTGAAGGGGAGTACTTTAAAAATAATTGGATTTGGGACCCGGCATTTAAAGAATATCAAGATAGAAAAACAAAAGGCACTATTTCAGTAGAGCAATGCGAGGCAACAAAAGCGCAGAATATCGCTAGTTTTGCGAAAAAAGATGCTGAAGCAGAAGTTGAGTCAGACTAGCCCAGCCTGCATAGGCAAAGAGTCGATCCCTGAAAGGAATTGATGTTTCCTTGGCAAAGTAATGCACTGTCATCGCATACAAAAACTGCCACAAACGAGTATCTTGCGATAAACCATTGTGCGAGTTATTGGTTTTATTATGATTCACTTCAGCCATCGATTTTATTTTTCTTAAAAAATGGAGCGAAACGAAAAGGGTAGGAAACCCAAAATAGAGTTTATTGGATTAGCACGTGTTTATTTTCACGACTCTGATGGCCTTTATATTATTACCTGTTTTTATCTAACAAATTCAATACACTTTTTTAGCTGAATGAAATAGTTCAATGATGAGTTTGTGATGACTTTATGGTTAAACATAAAACCAGCCCTAGAGCTGGTTTTATTATATCTCTAATTCATTGTATATAAATAGATTAGAGAGGCTCGCCTGGTTGCAAGTCTTGTTGCAGGCTGGCAACTATCTCAAATGAATATAATCTCGCTTGGTGATCAAAGATCTGGCCATTCACCATTAATTCATCAGCTTGAGTTTCTCGCAATAATGACTCAAGTCCGTGTTTGACTTGACTCTTATCACCAATAATGGATAAACGCAGCGCTTGATCAATACCAAACTGTTCGGCTGGCGAGCAGATTTTCTCCATATCTTCGACTGGCGGAGGAAGCTGCCCCGGTGTGCCACGGCGCAAATTGACAAACTGCTGCTGCATCGAGGTAAACAAGAAACGGGCATCACGCTGGCTGTCTGCGGCGACGACATTCACACACACAATCGCATAAGGTTTTGCCCATTGAGCGGAGGGTTTGAAGTTTTCGCGATACAATTTAAGCGCCTGGAATAGCATGTCTGGCGCAAAATGCGAGGCGAAAGCAAAAGGTAGCCCCATAGCCGCTGCCAGTTGCGCGCTATACAGGCTGGAACCCAGCAGCCACAGAGGAACATGCAAACCTTGACCGGGAACCGCTTGGACTGCTTGCCCAGGTTGCACCTCGGCAAAGTAGTTTTGCAGTTCGCGCACGTCAGACGGGAAGTTATCTACCTCACCGGAGAGGTGTCGGCGTAGTGCCATCATGGTGCGCTGATCAGTGCCAGGTGCCCGGCCCAGACCGAGGTCGATACGGTCTGGATACAGCGAGGCGAGGGTACCAAACTGCTCAGCTATCACTAATGGCGAATGGTTTGGCAGCATAACACCACCTGAACCGACGCGGATGGTGCTGGTGCCACCGGCAATATAGCCAATTAGCACAGAGGTCGCAGCACTGGCAATGCCGGTCATATTATGATGCTCAGCCAGCCAGTAGCGGTGATATCCCCACTTTTCAGCATGTTGAGCCAAATCCAGCGAAGCGTGAAATGCATCTCGTGGCGTCTTGCCCTGAGCTATCGGTGATAAATCGAGAACAGAAAGCGGTACAGTTTTTTTGTCAGTCATAGAATCGTCCATCTTAACCTTATGTCGAGTCGCTTGAAGGGCGAACGCACTAATCCTCTTTGTCCTTGACGTTGCAGGGTTGTTAGCTGCGCGCACTTACCCGAATCACTTACTTGTGTAAGCTCATCGGGATGTGTTTGCTGGCTGCCTACCTGCACCACCAATGACGTTGAGGATCTAACTAATTTGCTCACAGAAATGCGAGGCTATTACCCTTAGCAGCATAATCTAAATAACAGTTGCTGACGGGGTAATAAATGCGGCGATTAAAGAGCTGGTAAACCTTACCTCTCGTTGGGCTGAAATATTTTTTTTCGCAATCCTTACATAACACTGAAAAAAGCAAACAGCCGATATCCGTACAATTGCGAATGATTATTCTCATCACAATTTACGGTACAAATTTATGCGCAGTAAGATTATTTTGGCGTGTTTGGTGTTCACGCTGGCCGCTTGCGATCAAAACTCTTCACCTTCAGCTACGCCCTCACTCAAAGAGGTGGGGGTGGTGACCTTAAAAACCGAACCCGTGACATTGAGCAGCGATTTATCGGGCCGAACGGTTGCGGTGATGACATCTGAAGTCAGGCCGCAAGTCGATGGGATCATCCAGAAGCGCTTATTCACTGAAGGGGCTGAGGTCAGTGCTGGCAAAGTGTTGTATCAAATAGACCCAGCCAGTTATCAGGCGGCTTATGACACCGCAAAAGCCGCGCTGCAAAATGTTCAGGTCAGCGTAAAATCCGCCAGGCTGAAAGCCCAACGTTATGCCGCATTAGCTAAAGAGAATGGTGTATCACAGCAAGATGCTGATGATGCCCAAACCAGCTATCAGCAAGCATTGGCCAATGTGGCTGAAAAAACAGCCGCGCTGGAAGCCGCACGTATCAATTTGGCCTATACCCAAGTGCGGGCACCCATTTCAGGTCGCATCGGTATCTCCTCTGTGACGCCCGGGGCGCTGGTGACGGCTAACCAAACCACGGCATTAGCAACCATCCGTAACCTCGACCCCATTTATGTTGATTTAACTCAATCCAGTGCGCAATTACTTGCTCTACGCAAACAGCAGCAGGCCGGTAATGAAACTGTGGTGAATGCCCCTGTTCAGCTGACGTTGGAAGATGGCTCAGTTTATGCTCACAAGGGTTCGCTGCAACTGGCCGAAGTGGCCGTGGATGAAGCGACTGGCGCGGTGACTCTGCGGGCTGAATTTCCTAACCCAGAACATCAATTATTACCGGGCATGTTTGTGCGCGCCTCGGTGCGTAACAGTGTGAATAACGCTGCGATTTTAGCGCCTCAGCAAGGTATCACCCATGATGCGAAAGGCCATGCTACTGCGCTGGTCGTCAATCAACTGCAGCAAGTTGAGCGGCGTGAAGTGGTCACCGAGCGTGCCATTGATAACTACTGGCTGATTAACAGCGGGTTGGTTGCGGGTGATCGCCTGATTGTTGAGGGAACGGAAAAAGTCAGTGTCGGTGATGAAGTTAAACCGGTAGAGGTGAGCACCAGGCTGCCTGTTGTGGCTGAATCTGCCACGTCATCAACCGGGGAGAAATAATCGATGTTTGCTCGTTTCTTTATCCATCGTCCGGTTTTCGCCTGGGTCATTGCCATTGTTATCATGTTGGGCGGAGCGGTTGCGATGCAAACCTTGCCGATAGCCCAATATCCCGATGTGGCACCGCCATCCGTTTCTATTAAAGCCACTTACACCGGAGCTTCGGCTGAAACACTCGAAAACAGTGTGACACAGGTGATAGAGCAAGAACTAACGGGGTTGGATGGTTTGCTCTATTTCTCTTCCTCCAGTAGCTCTGATGGCAAGGCTAATATCGTCGCGACCTTTAAACAGGGAACCAATGCCGATACTGCACAGGTACAGGTGCAAAATAAGGTGCAGCAGGCGCTAACTCGCTTGCCAACCGAGGTGCAGTCGCAAGGGGTCACAGTGACCAAATCGCAGACAAACTTCTTGTTGATCATGGCGCTGTATGATGAAAAGGACAAACACACCGGGACGGATATTGCCGACTATATGGTCAGCAACTTGCAAGACCCACTGGCTCGTCTCGAAGGGGTGGGGAGTGTGCAAGTGTTTGGTTCGCAATATGCGATGCGGATTTGGTTAAATCCAACCAAATTGGCGGCTTACAGCCTGATGCCCAGTGATATTCAAACTGCCGTTGAAGCACAGAACACACAGGTTTCTGCTGGTAAAATCGGAGCATTACCGAGTGGCAAAGAACAGCAATTGACCGCGACGGTCATGGCGCAATCCCGCCTGAAAACACCGGAGCAATTTAACAATATTATTGTTAAAAGTGACAGCACCGGCGCGGTGGTAAGGCTGAGTGATGTGGCCCGTGTTGAGCTGGGTAATGAAGACTACAGCGTGACCACTCGTCTAAATGGTCATCCGGCCGCGGGGATCGCGGTGATGTTAGCGCCGGGTGCCAATGCGTTAGCGACCGCCGAGAGAGTCAAGGCGAAAGCAGCCGAGTTCGAGTTGAGCCTACCTGACGGCTACAAAATTGCCTATCCCAAAGACAGCACTGATTTTATTAAAGTGTCGGTCGAGGAAGTCGTCAAAACACTGATCGAAGCCATCTTGCTGGTGGTTATCGTGATGTACGTTTTCCTGCAAAATATCCGCGCTACCTTGATACCCGCGATTGCGGTTCCCGTCGTATTGCTGGGAACATTTGGCGTACTGGCAATATTTGGCTACTCAATCAATACGTTGACACTTTTTGGTATGGTGCTGTCTATCGGTTTATTGGTAGACGATGCCATTGTCGTGGTGGAAAACGTCGAGCGGGTGATGCGGGAAGATAATCTCCCACCTCGTGAAGCCACTGAGAAATCAATGGGTGAAATTTCCAGTGCATTGGTTGGGATTGCACTGGTGCTCTCGGCGGTGTTCTTGCCGATGGCTTTCTTTGGTGGTGCGACCGGGGTGATTTATCGCCAGTTTTCCATCACGATTGTATCAGCGATGGCATTGTCGGTACTGGTGGCATTGACCCTCACACCCGCACTGTGCGCCGCATTCCTTAAACCCAATCATAAGCCGCCATCAAACACGGGGTTCTTTGGCTGGTTCAACCGTCGTTATGACCGAATGCAGACGCGTTATGAAAGCATGGTCGGGAATGTTATCCATCGTTCTTTACGCTATTTACTGATTTACGCCGTGCTGATTGTGGCGATGGGCATACTGTTTATTCGTCTGCCGACCGGCTTTTTACCCACTGAAGATCAAGGTGATGTCATGGTGCAATATACCTTGCCTGCCGGGGCAACCAGTGGGCGCACTATGGAAGTTAGTAAGGCGGTAGAAAACTATTTCCTGACACAGGAAAAGGACAATACCAAAGCGATCTTCACTATCTCTGGCTTTGGGTTCAGTGGCAGCGGGCAAAATGCCGGTATGGCGTTTATTGCATTGAAAAACTGGAGTGAACGACCGGGCAGTGAAAACACCGCAACAGCCATTGCTGACCGCGCGATGAAGGCGCTATCGGTTATTCGTGACGCCCAAATTTTCAGTATGACACCGCCCGCGGTAGATGGATTGGGTCAGTCGAATGGCTTTACTTTTGAGCTACAGGCTGCTGGCGATACCAGCCGTGAGCAGTTACTTACTTTGCGCGATCAACTGATTGGCAACGCCAGTAAAGATCCTATTTTGACCTCCGTTCGCGCCAATACCTTACAACAAATGCCGCAACTACAGGTGGATATTGATAACGATAAAGCCGCAGCATTAGGTTTATCAATAAGTGATGTGAACGCCACACTGAGTGCTGCTTGGGGGGGAACCTATATCAATGATTTTATTGATCGTGGGCGGGTGAAAAAAGTGTATATGCAGGGTGATGTAGATTCCCGTTCTAAACCAGAAGATATCAATCAATGGTTCGTGCGTGGTAGCAGTGATGCCATGACATCATTTTCTGCTTTTGCGACCACACGTTGGATCTATGGCCCGGAAACCCTTTCGCGCTATAACGGGCAGGCGTCTTATGAAATTCAGGGGCAGGCAGTTTCCGGCAGCAGCTCAGGTACAGCAATGGATCGCATGGAGAAATTGGCAGCTGAATTACCCGGTACCAGTTATTCATGGAGCGGATTGTCTTATCAGGAACGATTAGCCAGTGGGCAAGCATTGTCACTGTATGCCATTTCAATCTTGGTGGTATTTCTGTGTTTGGCAGCCCTGTATGAGAGTTGGTCGGTGCCTTTCTCGGTCATGATGGTTATCCCGTTAGGGATAATTGGGGCAGTAGCCGCAGCGACATTGCGTGGTCTGGAGAATGATATCTACTTCCAGGTGGCCTTGCTGACGACACTTGGGCTGGCATCAAAAAACGCCATTTTGATTGTTGAATTTGCTGAGGCAGCCTATTTACGTGGTGAGCCATTGGTGGCAGCGGCTTTGCAGGGCGCTGCGACGCGCTTACGGCCTATCCTGATGACGTCACTGGCGTTTGTTGCTGGGGTCATGCCTCTGGCAATTTCTACTGGTGCTGGAGCCAACAGCCGTATCTCAATCGGTAGCGGTATTATTGGCGGTACCTTAACGGCGACCGCGCTGGCCGTCTTTTTCGTCCCTCTATTCTTTGTATTGATTCGTCGCGTGTTCAGCGGCAAGTCAAAAAAAAACCACTGAACATAAAGGAGTCTGAAATGTTCAGTCGCATACTGACATTATTGTTACCCGCGCTTCTGGCAGGATGTATTTCTCTCGATCCAGATTATCAACGTCCGGCAGCACCGGTTCCGGCAACGTTACCTTATTCAACCGCCAGTAGCAGCACGGCGGCAGATATTCCGTGGCAGGAAACCGTGACTGAACCTAAGTTGCGCCAAGTTATTACCCTGGCATTAGGCAGTAACCGCGATTTACGTCAGGCTATTGCCGATATCGAAGCTGCTCGTGCGCAATATGGTGTACAACGTGCCGCTCAGCTGCCAACGGTCAATGCCGGAGTAGAGGGTAGCCGCGGGCGCTCATTATCCGATACATCCGACGGCAACAATAATACGGCGATCAGTCAGAGTTATGGTGCTGAGATCAGTGTCAGTGCCTTTGAACTGGATTTATTCGGCAAAAAACGCAGTTTGTCTCGTGCTGAGTTTGAAACCTATCTGGCAACAGAAGAGGCCGCGAAAACCACGCGTATTACCTTGATTGCTGATACGGCAACCGCCTGGGTGACCTTAGCGGCTGACCAGAATCAATTATTGTTGGCCGAAGAAACGCTAAACAGTGCGGAGCAGTCGCTCAAGTTAGCGCAACTGCGGCAGAAAAATGGCGTAGCGTCACGTATTGATGTGGCCGCGATGGAAACCTTGTATCAATCAGCAAGGGCCGATGTTGCGCAATACAAAACGACCGTCGCACAGGATAAAAATGCGTTGGATTTGCTGGTGGGGCAGCCGGTACCGGCGAATTTATTACCAGCAGCGGCAGCTACCTTGCCACAGGTTATCAAAGCGGTACCTGTTGGGCTTTCCTCTGATGTGTTGTTGAACCGGCCTGATGTCTTGGCAGCTGAGCATAAATTGAAATCGGCTAACGCCAATATTGGGGCGGCTCGGGCAGCGTTTTTCCCCAGCGTGACCTTGACTGCCAGTGGCGGCGTGGGCAGCTCGGCACTGTCAACGTTGCTCAGTGAGGGGGCCGGGATTTGGTCATTTGCCCCGGCTATTACCTTACCGATATTTGACGGTGGGGCGAATCAGGCAGCACTGGATTATTCACAAGCACAGAAAAACGGTTATATCGCTGCCTATGAGAAAGCCATTCAGACCGCTTTTAAGGAAGTTGCAGATGCTCTGGCGCGTAAAGCCACCATTCAGGAGCAGTTGGCGGCCCAGCAAGCTTATGTGGCGGCAGCACAGGAAAGTTTTGAATTGGCGCAGAAACGCTATAAACAAGGAATCGATACTTATTTGAATATGCTGGATGCTCAGCGCACTTTGTATTCGGCACAAGCCAGTTTGATTACTGTGCAACAAACACAAGCTAATAATATGATTACATTATATAAAGTTCTGGGCGGCGGGATATCTGACGCCAGCAAAGACTAGTCTCTCCTTCTGCGGGTGCATAACGTACCCGCAGCTTTATCTTTAGCATTTCACCAATTTAGCACTGCTGGCTGATTTCACCAGTCAATTATTCTGATTTATTAACCGATAAATCAATTATAAAACATTTAATACTGTTTCAAGTGCTATTGGCTCTGAAAGATGTGAGCATATCGACAAATATCACATTAACCTTTCTATTTGAGTGGTTAATTTTTATTGATGATTGTCACAGATTTACTGTTGAAAAAACATTGTTCCGCAGTGCATATATACTAGTAAGTTACATATAATCTTTATTTATCAATGTCTTAATGATTGATCTGATTTTTTGTGAAATAATATACTGCTAATTGATCATGCTAGTAGATTAAAATTCAGGATAAGACTCTTTTTGTAGAATAATTTTCCATTCGTGATGAATTAATTAGGCTAAGTGAAAAAAACATTCTCTATTCCTCGGCGTAATATAGCCAAAAAATAAGAACACCTGCCCTCGGCTATTTTCCCTAGTGGGTTAAATAGCGGATAACTCGCTCTGTACATATTTATAACAATAAAACCTACTAACCAGAGATTAAGGCGAGACCGATTATGGAAACGGCAAAAAAAAATGAGAGTGTCATTTTAATTGATTCTCCGGCAGCTAAAAATGCCAATATGACTGAGAGGGAATGGCAGGAAGCTATTAAATTTGACAGCACGGATTTTGGCTGGGTAATAATGAGTATTGGGATGGCTATCGGTGCCGGGATTGTATTTTTACCGGTGCAAGTTGGGTTGATGGGATTATGGGTGTTTTTGCTTTCATCTATTATTGGTTATCCTGCCATGTATCTCTTTCAACGATTATTTATTAATACATTGGCAGAATCACCAGAATGTAAAGATTACCCGAGTGTTATCAGTGGATATTTAGGAAAAAACTGGGGGATCGTTTTAGGTGCGCTCTATTTTATTATGCTGGTCATCTGGATGTTTGTTTATTCTACTGCCATCACCAATGACAGCGCTTCCTACTTACAAACATTCGGTGTAACCGAAGGGTTATTATCCGATAATCCTTTCTATGGTTTAGTGCTAATTTGCGTGCTGGTGGCAATCTCCTCACGAGGTGAAAAACTGCTGTTCAAACTGTCGAGCTTTATGGTGATTACCAAGTTATTGGTGGTGGCTGCATTGGGTATTTCGATGGTAGGGATGTGGCACTTGTACAACGTTGGTATACTGCCACCCGTGGGTTTACTGATAAAAAATGCAATAATTACACTGCCGTTTACCCTGACGTCTATTTTGTTTATTCAAACACTCAGTCCAATGGTTATCTCATATAGAGCCAAGGAAAAATCACTGGAAGTGGCTCGTCATAAAGCCCTGCGGGCGATGAATATTGCTTTTGGTATTTTATTCTGCACGGTGTTCTTCTATGCGGTTTCCTTTACGCTGGCAATGGGACACGATGAAGCGGTTAAAGCTTATGAGCAAAACATTTCAGCGCTAGCCATCGCCGCTAAATTCTTCCCTGGCGGATGGGCAACGGTAGTCAGTGTTATTTTAAATATCTTTGCAGTAATGACGGCATTCTTTGGTGTTTATTTAGGTTTCCGCGAAGCGACACAAGGTATTGTGCTTAATATATTACGTCGAATCATGCCACCTGAAAATATTAATGAGCGCTGGGTGCAAAATGGAATCATGGTCTTTGCTGTATTACTGGCATGGGGCGCGATTATATTAAATGCACCCGTCTTGAGCTTTACTTCTATTTGTAGCCCAATATTCGGTATGGTGGGGTGTTTGATTCCTGCCTATTTAGTTTATAAAGTGCCGGCGCTACATAAATATAAAGGTCTGTCTCTGACCGTCATTATTATTACCGGCGTTTTACTGTGTATTTCTCCATTCCTGGCATTCTCTTGAAATAACGGCATCTGACATTACCTGCTGTAAATGTTTGAAGGTATTTATTATGAGTAACACAACTGATTCTGCTTTATGGACGGCGTTTATCCATGTCATTCAACGGGATGTGCAACCCGCAGTAGGGTGTACTGAACCGATCGCCTTGGCGTTGGCATCAGCCATTGCTGCTTCATATTTGCCCGCGAAAGCTGAGCGTATTGAGGCGCGGGTTTCACCAAACCTGATGAAAAATGGTATGGGTGTGACAGTGCCTGGCACCGGCATGGTGGGATTACCCATCGCCGCCGCAGTCGGAGCATTAGGCGGTGATCCTGACGGCGGGCTGGAGGTGTTGAAAAACCTCAGTTCGCAACAGGTGGCAGAGGCGAAAGCCATGCTGGAACGGGGGGATGTACGAGTCGATATGCAGGCGGGGGATGAAATCCTGTTTGCCGAAGCCACGCTACATCAGGGAGATCAATGGGCTTGTGTCACTATTGCTGGTAGCCACACTCAAGTGGTGAGAATTGTCATCAATGGCAATGTTCTGTTTGAACTGGCGCCAGAGTCCCCGTCAGAACAGGCGGCATGCCATGCTCATGATTGTCTGAAACAGGCGACGGCTCGCCAAGTTTATCAATTTGCCACTCAAGTGCCATTTGAGCAGATTGCCTTTATTTTACAGGCCGCCAAATTGAATGGGGCACTGTCGCAAGAAGGGCTAACGGGCAACTATGGCTTGCACATTGGTGCTTCACTGATGCGTCAGCGCGGGCGGGGGCTGCTGGTTAAGGATTTGCTGTCGGATATCATGATTCGCTCGGCGGCGGCATCTGATGCACGTATGGGCGGAGCGCTGTTGCCCGCGATGAGTAATTCCGGTTCTGGAAATCAGGGGATTGCCGCTACCATGCCAGTAGTGGTGGTGGCAGAACACGTCGGAGCCAGTG
>NZ_JBLWEX010000155.1:0-12132 GCF_048323875.1 Yersinia sp. LJYL362 | reverse complement strand
CATTAGTGCTTGCTTTTGCTATGTCTATGGATGCCTTTGCTGCATCTATTGGTAAAGGTGCCAGCCTACATAAACCCCGTTTTAGAGAAGCTATCCGCACCGGTCTTATCTTTGGTGTGATAGAAGCCATTACCCCACTAATTGGTTGGTGCATTGGCCTATTCGCCAGTCAATATATTCTGGAATGGGACCACTGGATTGCCTTTAGCCTGCTGTTCATTCTGGGTTGCCGCATGATTTTCGAAGGCGCAAAACAGCAAGTCGAAGAAACCGAAAAAATGCGCAGCCACAGCTTTTGGGTGCTGGTGATGACCGCCATCGCCACCAGCCTTGATGCCATGGCCATTGGTGTTGGTTTGGCATTCCTGCAAGTGAACATTGTTCACACCGCAATGGCAATTGGATTAGCTACCATGATTATGGCAACACTGGGTATGTTGATTGGCCGTTATATTGGCCCGCTGCTGGGTAAACGCGCTGAAATAATCGGGGGAATTGTACTAATAGGTATCGGTTTTAATATCCTTTACGAGCACATCTATCGCCTCGCCTAACTTGATAGCCATACCGTTAGTGCTTTTATTTTCGCCGTAAAAAAAAGCGTGCAAGAAGAGCCAAAAGAAACCCCGCATTCGAGATGAATAGCGGGGTTTTTATCGTTTTAGTACCACTTAAAACGGTTATCAGAAGTCCATAGAAACAGAGAGCTTCAATTCACGTGGGTTACCCTGGTACATATAAGTACCTGTATCTTCGACCGATTCCCAGTAACGCTCATTGGTCACGTTCTCAAGGTTGGCGCGCCAAATCAGATTAGTCTCTTTCAGCGGCATGGTGTAACGCATCCCCAAATCCAGACGCGTCCACGGTTTCAGTTTTAAGGTATTTTCCTGGTTAGCGTACTGAGAACCCGAACGCGTGACGGTTCCGGTCGCGGTTAGCCCTTCTACTGCTTTAATATCATATTCGCCGCCAAACACTAACTGATAACGGGCAACACCGACGGCATAATTACCATTATTTTGGCTATTTTGCGCTTCGGTCAATATCGGGTCTAACCACACGGCACTGCCTAACAGGCGTGTACCGAAGACTGGCTCACCGAACACATTCAATTCAACACCACGGTTACGTTGTTCACCGCTCAAGGTGTACATATTGGTTGCGGCATCAATGGCACCAGCAGGTCGCGTTATTTCAAACAGGGCTAAGGTGCCGCCATAGCGTTGGTTATCAAACTTCACACCCATTTCATTCTGTTTAGCATGAACAATGCCGGTAACATTACCCGCATTAGCGGTATACCAAGGTGCAACTCTACCCGGCGACAAAGCTTCAATGTGGTTCGCATAAAGTGAAACATTTTCCCACGGCTTAACCAGAACACCGTATACCGGGGTCACTTTCATCGCATCTTGCACGTTTTTGCTGTCTGGCACACCACTGTCAAAGTTGCGGATAACCACTTCCTGACGGCGCAGCCCAAGCATCAGCTGCACCTTATCATCCAGTGCGGATAAAGTATCAGATACAGAGATACTGCTGGCACGAACCTGACTGTTTAATGTCGGATCCTGATTTTTACTGACATAGCCCGGTAAGCTTGATGTGGGTGGGAAAGGTATAACACCCGGATTATAGATATTGGTATCTACCCGCTCAGACATATTGAAAGCTGATTTAGCTGTGCGGTAGTTAGCGGCATAGCCGAGATTCATTTTATGTGTCACCGGGCCGGTTTCGAAATGACCACGAATGCCGCCTAAACCAGCAATAGAGTCCGAAACATAAGGCACATACAGACGGCTGATGGTGGCATTGCCATTATTATCAGTCAGCGTCGGTGAGCCGTATTGCCCGGTTTCGTCATTATGGCTGGCACCGAGGGTACCGTAAACTGTCCAGTTTTGGCTTAAATCATACTCACTGCGCAGCATACCAAAAGTGGTAGCCATGTCGGTATAGACCCACTGCTGACCATAGTTCAAAGTGGCAGCAGGGGGTTCTGGGATAACCGTTGCACTACCAATAGCAACATCAGTACGCATGCCATGAACTGTTTGTTTTTGGTAACCAACATCCAAAGAAGTGCGGGCACGTTCGCCACGGTAATCTAAACCGGTAGAAATGGCAGTCGTACGCTCTTTCTGGTCATGAATAGCGGTTTCACCTTCTCGGTGCAGCGCATTCACTCGCACACCGAATTGGTCATTATCACCAAAGCGACGCCCGACGTCCAGCGCCCCGCCCACTTTAGAAGCAGAAGTATAATCCAGGCTGACGCGTGTCAATGGGGTATCACCAGCACGTTTAGGCTCCAGGTTTATCATCCCACCGACACCACTGCCGCTCGGAGAAATACCGTTCACAAATACGTTCGGGCCTTTAAACACTTCAACCCGTTCAACCATACTGGTGTCAATCACCTGACGTGGTAATACGCCGAACAGGCCGCCAAATGAAATATCATCGCCATCAAGGTTAAAGCCGCGGATGCGGAAGTTCTGTGATGCATTACCGTAACCGCGCACATTCTGCACGGAAGCATCATTTCGAACCACATCGGCCAGTGTCCGTGCTTGTTTGTCTTCAACCAATTTAGAGGTGTAACCAATAACGTTAAAGGGCACATTGCGCGCATCTTGCTGCCCAAGGAAGCCGATACGGCCCCCATTCGCTACCTGACCATCTAAATAGGTTGGAATTAAATCATTACCACCAGCACGGAAAGTATCCTGCATCCCAACAACGGTGATGGTGTCATTTGTTTTGCTGTCTTCAGCTTTAGTTGTAGCCGCTGTCGTGCTGGTTTTTTTGGCGTTCTCAGCTGTGCTATCTGTGGTCGCAGCCGCCCATGAGGAAGCGGATAGCGTCCCTAATGCGGCACCGATCATGACGCACAACAGACGCGGAGCCAGCCGTTTCTGATGTGCGCGAGAAGAAATAGTTTGATTCATCGTGTTGATACCCCTGAGTTTCACAAAATGATTACAAATGAGAATGCTTATTATAAGGATTCAGAATTATCCGGATAACATCTACCGATGCAAGCATTTCTGTACATTCAGGGGATTATTTTTCGTGTCGTGAATAAATTAGATGGGTTATGTAATAAACATGATCGCTGGCAGTAACGTTATTGCCGGAGGAGATGCAAAAGAAACTAAAGTAAAATTATTCTGAAAGTGTATTTACAGAACGCGGGACTAATTCCATGCTTCCCACTTAAGTCATTTATTTATACATTTCACCGGCCAATTTACCCCTATTATTAATAAGGTGAACTATTATTACTATCCATATTGATCCATCCCCCACCGCCAGAAACCCTGTAAACAGTGGTATCGCCGCAATAAATAATCCTATAATTAGGCTTTTGAATTCTTTCACTTTATTCCTGATAATAAAAATCTTATTACCTTATTTTCGATGTTAGCGATAAACTAGTACATCACATTTATCGCGATAACAGATTTAAACCATCTGGGTTTAGTTCTGCGTAGCGACAGTTTACTGAATAAAAATTCAAGGAACACAGGAATGGCTTTGCATCCGGCATCATTTGACGATCACATTTTTCGGCTATTAATCGAAGCCGTAGATGACTACGCCATATATATCATTGATGCCCAAGGACATATCCTCACCTGGAACAATGGTGCCGAGCGCAATACGGGTTACAGTGCCGAAGAAGTCATTGGCCAATCATTCGAGCTATTTTACACCCCGGAAGATTCAGCCACTGAATTGCCCGCAAAAGGTCTGCATCACGCTAATCAGTTCGGCCATTATGAGAATCAGGGTTGGCGAGTTCGCAAAAATGGTAAGCGCTTCTGGGGTCATATCACCCTTAGCGCATTGCATGACTCAGACCATAATTTGCAGGGTTTTGTGCAAGTTACGCGCGACCTGACTGATAAATGGCAGCGGGAAAATGCTTTGCGCAAAAGTGAAGAGCAGTTTCGCCACCTGATCAGTGAAGTCGAAGATTACGCCATCTATATGATAGATACTCATGGGCGCATTCTGACCTGGAATAAAGGCGGTGAACGTAATGAAGGCTATACCAGTGATGAAATCATTGGCGAGCATTTCGCCCTGCTGTTCACACCAGAGGATATTTCCGCAGGTCTGCCAGAGAAATCTCTGGCAAAAGCCATTGCCGAGGGTAATTTCCAGACCGAAGGTTGGCATGTGCGCAAAAATGGCATCCGTTACTGGGCCAGTGTGGCCATTAATCCCATGCATGATGATAGTGGAAAGCTGTTGGGGTTTACCAAAATTGTCCGTGATCTGACTGAACGACGTCAGCGTGAAGAAGCATTACGCATCAGCGAAGAACGTTTTCGTCTGATGGTCGATACGGTCGAAGATTACGCTATTTTAATGCTTGACCCCTGGGGCCGGGTCAATACCTGGAACCAGGGCGCAGAACGTAATATGGGTTATGCCAGTAATGAAATAATCGGCCAACATTTCGGTTGCTTCTTTTTGCCCGAAGATATCGCTGCCGGGCTACCAGAAAAATTACTCAAAACATCCGCTTCAGCCAGTCGAGTGGAACGTGAGGGCTGGTTGGTTCGTAAAGACATGACCCGCTATTGGGCCGTCGCCATTATCACGGTTATCCATGATAACAGTGGGAAGCTACTGGGTTATGCCAAAATAATCCGTGATATGAGTGAACGAAAACAACGTGAAGATGCGCTGCGTGCCAGTGAAATAGCGCGCTATGAAGAGCGGGAGCAACTGCATCGGGTGCTGTCATCCATTCAGGAGGGAATTATCTCTCTTGATACTGAAGGCCGCGTTGTATTAATGAATCCTAAAGCTGAAGAAATGACAGGCCGCAGTCAGAATGAATCTTGTGGCTTGCCCATTGAAGAAGTCTTTATCTTGTGGTCCCCGCTACAGGATAAAAATCAATTAGTTGCCATCAATCAGTGCCTGGCCGAAGGGCGTCATACTCTATTGCCTGAAGGTAGCCAACTGTTATCGAGCCAAGGGGAGCGCCAAGAGATCCGTTGCTCCGCCTCGCCGATTCGAGATCGTGACAATCTTCTCACCGGTGCTGTGGTGGTTTTCCAGGATGTCACGCGCGCTCGCCATGAACAGCGAGAGTTACAGTATCAGGCCAATCATGACATGTTGACTGGCTTGATAAATCGACGGAGATTGGAAGAACGCCTCAATCAGGCCATCGACCAGTTGGGTCAGAATGAGCAGCACATCCTCTGTTATGTCGATTTAGATTACTTTAAGGAGGTTAATGACAGTGCCGGTCACGAAGCTGGGGATATGGTGCTCCGTATGGTGGCCCAAACCATGCAACAGGCTGTGCGCGAAAATGATATTGTGGCGCGTTTAGGCGGTGATGAGTTCGCTATCGTGCTATTTAATTGCCAGAGTAAACCCGCAACTGAAGTGTTAGAACGAGTCGTCACCGACATTGCCTCTATCCAATTCCATTGGCACGGTCAATCCTATTCCTTTACCGCAAGCCTTGGGGCGGTATTATTGACTCAGCAAACAGAAACAGCAGCACAAGCCATGCGTCAGGCCGATATTGCCTGTTACTCGGCAAAACATGCCGGCCGCAACCGCTTATCACTTTCGCTGTAACCCTACCGCTGTTTTAGCCGGTGACCATGCGGTCACTGGCTCCCTTGATGACACAATTTATGCAAGGTTATCTTGTTGGCATGTCCAGCAATTAGACTCCGGTCAAAATATCGATTTCAGCAGTGTGATATATAAATATCATCATCTGATTAATTGGAAAAATAACTATGCCGTACTTTACGGTCAGTATCGTTTTGCATAACGCCGTAGAAGGCGATTACGATTCTCTTAATAAGAAAATGATTGATGCTGGGTTTACTTGCCTTATCGGTAGGGAGAAAGTCTACAAATTACCGGCGGGAGAATTCAATTACGGCAGTGGTACATTGAATAAACAGGAAGTGGCTGATTTAGCGCTAAAAGTTGCAGAGCAGATACGCTTTATCCCCTCTATTTTAGTGACTGAATCCGGTGGGAGAACCTGGCGAAACTTAGATCTAAAATAAATATATAACTCTAAATATAACATGCTTAAAATTTGACTTAAGTTAATTGCCAATCCTACACCAGGGATTATTACACGCCCTTATTAAGAGAATAATGTTATCGCTAATAGAAATTATGCGCTCGTCATTTATTGGGTATTATTTAATAACGAGCAATCACTTATATTAGCTTCTCGTCACGGCTTAACACCGTGCTCTCAACGTCTTCTCTACGACGATGAACGGCGATAACAAAATCGGTTTCACAGACAAAAGAAGGCTGAGCAGCAAGTTCTTGTCCGATTTCAATAGAAGCGCGCCAGGCAAAAGGCGTCATCTGCAATAAATTAAAGCTTTGCTTACCGGTTAACTTTATTTCGTAGGCCAACTTTTCACTACTCACCAGATCAAACCCAGCCAAATGCTCAGGCGTATCGTCGTGAAGTTGTACTTGAGCATAAATCAGGGCTTTTAACTGATAGAGATGACGCGGGCCAGGCGCGACAGTCACCACGATGCCACCGGGTTTAACCGTGCGAGCCAATTCAGTTGCCTTACAGGGGGCATAAATACGTAACACAGCATCAAGAGCTTGATTAGCAAAAGGTAATCGGTGGCTGGAGGCCACACAAAAACTGACCTGAGGATAGCGTTTTGCCCCGTATCTGACGGCGACTTTGGCGACATCTAACCCGAAAATAACCATCTGACGTTGTCGATTTAACCTGTCTGCCACTGCCGCGGTGTAATAACCTTCGCCGCAACCGATATCCAACAACATCGCGGCATCCCGCGGTAGCGCCTTATCCAAAATATCACAAACCCGCTGTTGCAAGGGTTGATAATACCCCGCATCCAGAAAAGCCCGCCGAGCTTGCATCATCTCTGGGCTATCCCCGGGCTGTTTCGACCCTTTATGCTGCACCGGCATTAAATTGACGTAACCCTCTTTGGCGCAATCAAACTGGTGGTTATTGCTGCAACGCCACTGTTGCTGGCTCTGCTGCAAGGCCTGATGACAAAGGGGGCACTGATAAGACATGGTTGAATCCCAGATAACTGATTAATTACCGCCAGAAATACCGGCAGACGCGGCGTTAGTCTAAAGAAGCGCAGATACTGTTGCAAGCCGCGGTTTAACTCTGCAATTCACGTGAATGGTAGTCAGTACCCGGTGGTACTTCAGTCGTGGCGTAGAGAATCGGCTAATTTGTGTATTATTTTCGGTATCCGGCGACAATCCTTAAGGTTATTTACACCACGAATGTCATTGAGTCGGTACACCACCAGTTCAGAAATCCAACCCAAACTAAAGTCGTTTTTAAGAATTAAAACAGCATGTTAAAACTATTTTATCTGGGGTTAATGAATGCGCAGGAAGAATGGATAATAGCTCTCCAGAGCTGGGATTTGACATTGTCCCAGCTGGCTATTTATTTTGACGGTCGCCTCGATAAAATGATCACCTTGTGATGATTTTTTAGCGTGACACTGAATTCTGAACACTCCCGAATGAAGTTCCGGGATCTGATTAAAACCTAATACAGATCACGGAGCATATTACTTATTAGAAGTTGTATTTAACGCCTAACATCACCGCCGTATCGCTGTAGCCTTTGTTACCCACTTGTTGGCCAACATTACCCCAGAGATTGACTTGCTTGTTGATCTGACCTTCAACACCCACTTTCACTTCCGCAATATTCGCCGCGCCGTCTTGTTTCACAGTCACGCCATCCATATTGGTGCCAAAGTCTTTGGTGTTATGAACCCAGTTAGTTTCAACAAACGGCTGGAACACGCGGTCCTTGCCTTTATCCTGATCCGCGTAACCATTCATAAAGGCCTTCACTCCCATTCGGGTCTGGATATTGCCATCACCTTCACCAGACACATTGGTGCCGTTGGCTTCTTTATGGTCGTCCGCTTTCACACCCATCCAGGTAACCTGTGCTTTGGGCTGGATAAAGTAGCTGGCGTTTTTAGCCGCGTTCTCGCCCACTTTAAAGGTATAACCACTCTCAACAGACGCCGTCACCCCTTTGGATTTGTACTCTTCGCTCGCTAAATTCTGGCCTTCAACAGTGTTGTCAAACCAGCTGTATTGTGCCCAGCTGTCCACATACAGGCCTGATTTATCGGTTTCGTTGGCATACCAGGTACCGTAGACGCCGGTGCTGTAACCATCGGTGGTACCTTTGGCGTTATAACCGGACACTTGTGACACTGTGGTGTTTTTACTATTGCCATAACCGACCATCACGCCCAGGCGGAAACGGTCCATACCATTATTGCTCCACTGCGCGATATCACCACCCAGTTGCATCACATAACGGTTTGCCTGTGTATTCAACTGACCGTTGGTATCACGGGAGCGGTTATGGCCGCCTTCGTTACGCAGCCACAAGCTGGTGACTTTCTTCTCGCCGGTCAGCGCGTCGATATATTGGGTTTCACCCAGACGATCATGCAGGCTAGTGACAAACATGTTGTTCGCCACTGCCAGGTTAGCACTGTAAGTGCCGGTTTCTGGACGTAATACCGACTCAACAGGGTCAGCAGGGTCTACTCCACTGGTCAGATACCAATTAGCTGCATTGGCATCCAGGCCACGCATCAGTGAGTAATCATAAGCACCGGCCACAATACGGCCATTTTTAACAAACTCACCGTCAGACAAGCCATTCACCTGAATCAACTCAATACCATTCAGGGTTGCAGCCCCGCTGCCGCCGAGGTTAGTCACGCTCACTCGAGTGATACCGGAGGTGTTGCCGTTAACCACCATTCTATCGGTAGCAGACGCATCGTCATTCAGTACCGTATTGAAATTCAGTAAGCCGTCATTACCGATATAATCACCGGAAATAGTCAGAAGGGTACCCGGCCCACCGTTAAAGCTTACAGTCCCACTATTATTCAGGCTGTTTAGTGTCTGTCCAAAACCAGCTAAATCCAGTTGCCCCGCGCTGTCGACAATATAATCAGAAGCAGCACTGAGGCTGTTTACCGCAGCTGCCTTTAAGGTGCCGCCATTAACAGTTGTAGTACCGCTATAGCTATTTACGCCATTTAGTACAGTCGTACCACTGTAAACGACCACTTTACCACTGCCATCAATGGCAGAATTAAATTGATAATTAGTCTCTGTATGGTTAAATACAATTGAGCTATCACCGCTACCCAAGGTAATAAGTGGCGTATTAATATCACCGGCGGAAGTTGCAGCATAGCCAGCGGCACTACCAATATTCAGCACACCGGTTGAAGTAGCATCGTTAGCAATGATGAGACTATCCGTCTGAACGGTCCCACTATTATTGATGGTAAGTGAGGCGTTACCACCATATTCACCGAAACGCATATCACCGGTGTTAACCCAGTTGGAGTTGGCTCCTGTGACTAAAATGTCACCTCTTGCACCCGAGGCGAAGCCTACATAGCTGCCAATACTGCTTAAATGCCCACCATCAGAGACGACTACCGAACCATCCCCACTTGAACCTACTGTCAATAAGCTAGTGTTTTTCCAGACGGAATTCGTACCTGAGATATTGACCCGACCCGTGGTATTTTGCCCGGCACCGACATAACCAAGATTGCTGGTTACAACACCACCATGAGTGATATTTAGAGTACTATTAGAACCTACTGATGCGTAAAATGAACCAATTTGCAGGGTCTCGGCATTATCCCAACGAGAGTCGGTGCCGGTAATTTCTACCACTCAGATAGAGTCATTAATATTCCCGCTTTGACTGGCTACTACACCACCATCAGAAACAACCATGGTGGCAGGGCCATTGGTTCCTATATCAAGCAATGTACCCACTTGCCAGCGGGAACCTGCACCGCTCACTTCTACATAACCGGTTGAAGTAGTTCCTGCCGCAACGCTTGCTTGGGTTGCCGTGGTAACAACGCCGCCATTGGTGATTTTAAGGCTGCCATCACCTTCATGGCCAATGAACATACGGTTACCGGCATTCCAGATTGAGCCTGAGCCTGTGACTTCAACGCTGCCGGTAGAACCGGGACGATATGCAATATCAGCATCATTTTGGTTAGTAACTACAGCACCATCGGCAATTTTCATCATGCCATTGCTATTATTTTCACCGCCAATGCGTAATTCGCCGCCGTTGGTTAATTGTGAACCAGTTCCACTGACTTCAAGATAACCAACAGCCCCGACACCAAAACCAACATGTGTCGCGTTAACAGGGTTATTTACAACTCCACCATCCAATATGTGTAATGTGCCGTTACCGTTATAGCCAA
Organism: Yersinia sp. LJYL362; assembly: GCF_048323875.1. NCBI lineage: Bacteria > Pseudomonadati > Pseudomonadota > Gammaproteobacteria > Enterobacterales > Yersiniaceae > Yersinia > Yersinia sp. LJYL362. The sequence continues at coordinate 1,804 of NZ_JBLWEX010000155.1, read as the reverse complement.
CAAAGAGCACTCCGTTATTTATCCACTTAGAGTCAGAGCCAGTAATAATTACCTCACCGGTAGCTGTAGAACTATAGCCAATATAGCTCCATAGCCCAGCGGCTACATTTCCGCTGGTCAACGTTCCACCATTTCCGCTGTTCACCGGTCCACTATTGAAAATATGCATAAAACCGTATGTTGTATTACCTACGATGATTACTCCGGGAATATCCCAGTCAGGTATGTCTGGGATTACATCACCGGCAAAACCGATATCTGCATAAGAAATAGTGGGGCTAAGAGCAGATATAATAGCAAAAGTGACACAAGATAGTTTGCGCTTAAAAATTTTCATGTTGAGTAATAATCCTGATATAAAACATAATAAAAAGATTGAACTTATTAATATGAATTTTCGTTTTCCTTTGTAAAAAACATATAAAGATGAACGTCAAACTTATTACTTACAACGATAATTCATGAATTAATAATAACGTGAGTTACGTCACAAAATAATCAGACACTTGGATTATTTTTTGTGGGAATCTTCCTGTATTTTTGTGTTTTTTTTATTTTAAATGTCTCGATTTTTACACCCAGATATAATCAGTTTTCTTAACCGCTCCATGGTAATCCCCCCCCGAAAAACCAGTGTATTTATAAGTAGCGTTTTCTCGTAACACGAATCGAGGATATTCGGATAAAAAAATTACGTTTCAGCGACAGCCAGCGCAACCGGGGATTTGGCCTATGCTTTTTGTATCTACGTAACGTAAAAGGCTTCAGACTTAACCATAAAAGGGTTTACCGTATTGACTGCGAGCTGTCGCTTAACATGCGAATAAAACCGAAGAAGCGTCTGGCAACATAGGCAACGTATGACCTGATGCTACTGATATCCTCCGTTAAAAATGGGGGACTACCCTTTTTCTTCATTAGGTAAGCCCCTATGACTGATTTTTCACCGCAACTCAGCCGAATCACCGCTATTTGCCATGGTTTTGGCAATAAATCTGCCCTTTTACCTGACTGTCTCCAGCCTTATCAGGCATCACAAGCCAATAAAAAACAGGTTCATGGCACCATGATTGTCGATGTGATAACACCGGGGCAAGAGTGTGGCGAAGCCGATGGGCTCTATACCACTCAATCGGGCATTTTATTAACCGTCTTGACGGCGGATTGTCTGCCTATCATTTTCAGTCAACGGGATGGGAAAGGTATTGCGGTGGTTCACGCCGGTTGGCGCGGTTTATTAGATGGCATTATCTTAAGGATGATTGAACGCATTGCCCGCGATGATTCCCCGGCAAACTGGGTTGCCGCCATCGGGCCAGCCGCCCGCTCCTGCTGTTATGAAGTTAATGAAGAATTGGTGGAGCAGTTCGTTTACACATTTCCCTTGGCAAAAAATATTATTTCGCCTCGTTTTCGCCACCTCAACTTAGCCGCCATCGCTGAGTACCAGTTACGTGGTGCGGGCATTCATCAAATTGATAAGGTCGGGAGTTGTACAATATGTACCACCACGCCAGATGATAAGAATAATACTCAACCTCATTTCAAATACACCAGTTTTCGTCGAACCAGCCAACAGCAAGCGATTGACCCAACCCACCCTGGCATTAAAGGCCGTAATCAGTATTCAGGGTTAATTATCTTACCTTAAGTGACAAATTGAGCCAGGCAGTTCCTGACACAAAAAAACCCGCACAAAGGCGGGTTTTTAACAGCAAAAGAGCTGATTAGATTGCAGTAACGTTTACTGCAGACGGACCTTTCTGACCGTCTTGGATTTCGAACTCTACGTTCTGGCCTTCAG
>NZ_JBLWEX010000154.1:0-12122 GCF_048323875.1 Yersinia sp. LJYL362 | reverse complement strand
TACATCAATTCTGTGTGATAGGAACCTACGCATTAATCAATACCGGTGCTTGTGTGGTGCAGGATATTCCTCCTTATGTCATAGCTGAAGGAAATCGTGCTGTTCCCGTAGGTATAAGAGAAACTGGCGTTGAGGCTGATTGGCTAAATAGTGGTGACCGGCAAGCGATTATAGAGGCTTACCGGCTTATTTATCATACAGGTAAGTTAGTGGCTGATGTGAATAATGAAATTGAGTTATTGGCTAAAGAGTGGCAAATACTGTTGGCTTATAAACCTTTTTTCAGCCGCTCGGCTCGTGGCATTATTCGTTAATGAATAATGTGGCGGATCTCTAGCATCATTCGACGTTCAGAATATAAAAAGGCGCCACATTTCTGGGCGCCTTAAATAGATAAAGATATGTGTGAAAATGATCAACCGAAATGAAAACTATCAATCGAAATAAAAACTATCGACTAAACAGATCGCGTCTTTTCGGTTTAACAAACTGACTGATCAGCACTAATATCGCGATAAACAGGTAAGCGGCAAAGATACCGACTAACCACTGCGGCATTTCCAATGACAGGAATTCCCACTGTTTTACTGCACAATCACCACTGGCAACAAAGACCGCCGGGAACCATTTATCTAGCGGCAACCATGAAGGGAAGCTCACAAAGAAATCGCAGGTGGTGAAAGGCGATGGATGCAGTTGCAGCATGGTGTGCGTCCAGGCGAGCTGAACCCCTTTCCAGGCGCTGTAAATCCAGATAAAAATAGCCAGATAGCGCAAAGGGGATTTAGGCGCGATAGCACCCAGCAATGATGCACCAAGAATACCGAATAATGCGGCTCGTTCATAAATACACATTACGCAAGGCTGTAGCAGCATCACGTGTTGAAAATAGAGCGCAACCAATTCTAATACAAGTGCAGTCAGGGCCATTAATAGCCAAGCACCGCGCCCTTTAGAGCAGCGGTTAAGGAATTGCAACATATCTTTATTTTCCATGCAGTAAGCAATTGTACTGGCAGTGTAAACCAATTCATCTTTGCTGCCAGCTACCCAAAGGTAAAATTAGGCAAAAATCAGCTATTTCTCGCCTATGACAGCTACCAGAAGCATCAATTTTGCTTTGGGTGAGATATTGGTTTGTTTTACCAGCCCATCTTAGCCCCGAATAGCGAGGAGAATAGTGGGCTGGCACGAACTATAAGGCAAGTTATCAGTGTGTCATGCTAACTCCCGCAGCGATATGAGGCAAACTTATCCAGCCACTTTGCATCATCCACTCCGTCACCGGAACTAATAAATACTCCACGCCAAGCAGGCCGACACCTGTCATCACTATGGTATAAGGCAGAGCCATGTATACCATTCGGCCATAGGACAGGCGAATCAGCGGAGCGAGCGCTGAGGTTAGCAAGAACAGGAACGCGGCCTGACCATTCGGTGTTGCCACCGACGGCAGGTTAGTACCGGTGTTGATCGCGACGGCCAACAACTCGAACTGTTGCAGAGAGATAACGCCCAATTCAAATGCTTTCCGCGCCTCATTAATGTATACGGTACCGACAAAGACATTATCAGAAACCGAAGACAGTAAGCCATTAAACAGATAAAACAGGGATAATTGGGCTGAGGGTGAAGATTGTAAAACAAACTGAATAATCGGAGTGAATAAGCTTTGTTCGATAATCACTGCGACTACGGCGAAAAACACTGTAAGCAGTGCAGTGAAAGGCAGCGCTTCCTGAAATGCCTTACCCAGCGCATGTTCATTGGTGATGCCACAAAAAGAAGTGGCGAGAATAATGACCGACAATCCCACTAAGCCCACTTCAGCCAAATGTAGCGCCAATGCAAGAACCAGCCAAACGCCGATCAGTGCTTGAACCAGCAGCTTCACTTTTTCCTGACGGTTGCGTTTCGCGCTGGCCTGCTTATCGTAATCAGTCAGAACCTGACGAACACGCTCAGGTAGCGCGGCACCATAGCCAAACAGTTTAAAACGCTCGACCAGTATGCAAACCAATAATCCACAACACAGCACTGGCAGGGTGACGGGCAGCATCCGCATAAAGAAATCACCAAAATGCCAACCGGCACTTTTGGCGATAATCAGGTTTTGCGGTTCACCCACCATAGTCATCACGCCACCCAGCGCCGTTCCCACACCCGCATGCATCATCAGGCTGCGTAAAAATGCACGGAATTGTTCCAGCGTCTTGCGATTTTCCTGACTGTCGATCCAACTGTCATCATTGATGTCATTATCTGAGTGATTTGAGGCAACATGATGATAAATAGTATAAAAACCCACCGATACACTAATGACCACGGCGATAACGGTCAATGCATCCAAAAAGGCGGAAAGGAAGGCAGAAGCGACACAGAAAGCGAGGGAAAGAGTGATTTTTGAGCGGATGCTCAGCAGCAGTTTGGTAAAAATAAACAGCAAGAGCTGTTTCATAAAGTAGATGCCCGCCACCATAAATACCAGTAGCAACAGGACTTCGAGGTTATTGGCAATTTCTTCTGCTACTTGATGCGGGCTGGTCATCCCAATAGCGACGGCTTGAATGGCGAGTAAACCACCGGGCTGTAACGGATAACATTTCAGTGCCATCGCCAACGTGAAGATAAATTCAATAACCAGCATCCAACCGGCGACAAAAGGACTGACAAAAAAGAACACCAACGGGTTAATGATGAGAAACGCTATAATTGCCAGCTTGTACCAATCTGGTGAATTGCCAAGAAAATTCCTGAGTACGGCTTGTCTAATGGTGATGTCCATTGTGAGCTAAGGTCTCCTTAATAAATTATTATATCCGTCCTACTTCAAGCTGCATGCGCGTTGGCTGTGCGCGGTCACTTGAATTATTCAGGATATATGGCGCTATTACTGCTCAAGGTTACATTTTACTTTACGTTATTCGCCTAAAAGCAATATGTATAATCTGTTCATCATTACATCTGCGCAATTTTTGCAACTTTATGACTGCTTTCACCATTTGTTCGGCTCTGGATCTATATCAGAATAGCGTCGTCTGGTATGATGAGCATACTAAATTGCTGATATTTATCGCTACGGAACGTCAAAAAATATGGTTATAAAGGCGCAAAGTCCTGCCGGTTTCGCGGAAGAGTATATTATTGAAAGTATTTGGAATAATCGCTTCCCTCCAGGCACTATTTTGCCCGCGGAGCGTGAACTTTCAGAGCTGATTGGAGTGACCCGCACAACATTGCGCGAAGTGCTACAACGGCTAGCCCGCGATGGCTGGCTCACTATTCAGCACGGTAAACCAACGAAAGTAAACAACTTTTGGGAAACTTCCGGTCTTAATATTCTGGAAACACTGGCGCGGCTTGACCACGATAGCGTGCCACAATTGATAGATAACTTACTGGCTGTTCGAACCAATATCGCGACAATTTTTGTCCGGACAGCTATCCGCAATCATCCCGAAAAAGCGCAAGAAATTCTGGCACAAGCGCAGACGGTTGACGATAACGCAGAGTCGTTCACTGCGCTGGATTACGGTATTTTCCGTGGTTTGGCTTTTGCTTCAGGCAACCCAATTTATGGTTTAATTCTCAATGGATTGAAAGGGTTGTATACTCGCGTTGGGCGTTATTATTTCTCGAATCCAGAAGCGCGTAAGTTGGCACTGACGTTTTATAGCCGCTTGTCGACACTGTGCGATGAGAAAGCCTATGACCAGGTGTTAGATTGCCTGCGTGCCTACGGTAAAGAGAGCGGGGCTATCTGGCACAGTATGCAGGGCACCATGCCAAGTGATTTGGCAGAAGCTCGCCGCTAGAAGCACAATCAGTAAAAATAGCACAGTAAAAAGGGGCCAACCGCGCCCCTTTTCCATTTGATATCAACGCACTGATACAGCCAGATTAGAGCTTATTGGCTCTGGGTGGAATGCTGTCAAGCAATTCAATACTGCCATCATCATTTAGTTGTTCCATATGAATATCAAACCCCCATAAGCGATGGATATGTTTCATCACTTGCTGGCGACTTTTATCCAGCGGTGCTCGGTCATGAGGAATATAGCGTAGCGTCAGAGAACGATCCCCGCGCAGATCAACATTCCAGACTTGAATGTTAGGTTCATGATTGCTCAAGTTATACTGAGCAGATAATTCATTACGAATAGCACGATAGCCTTCTTCATTATGAATGGACGAAATTTCCAGATAGTTATTCTTATCGTCATCCAGCACAGTGAAGAGACGGAAGTCACGCATCACTTTTGGTGATAAGAACTGGCTAATGAAACTTTCATCTTTAAAATCGCGCATCGCAAAATGCAGGGTATCCAACCAGTCTTTACCGGCAATATTCGGGAACCAATAATAATCCTCTTCGGTTGGAGACTGACAGATGCGCTTGATGTCCTGGAACATGGCAAATCCAAGCGCATAAGGGTTGATACCACTGTAATAAGGGCTGTTATACGGCGGTTGATACACCACATTGGTGTGGCTGTGCAGGAATTCCATCATAAACCGATCACTGACCCGGCCTTCATCGTATAAATGATTAAGAATGGTGTAATGCCAGAAAGTTGCCCAACCTTCGTTCATCACCTGGGTCTGTTTCTGCGGATAGAAATACTGGCTCACTTTGCGCACAATCCGCAGTACTTCCCGCTGCCATGATTCCAGCAACGGGGCATTCTTCTCCATAAAGTAGAGCAGATTCTCTTGCGGCTCACTTGGGTAGCGCTGAGCCTGGGCTTGCACTTCTTCTTTGTCTTTACGTGGCAAGGTTTTCCATAAAGAGTTGACCTGGCTTTGCAGGTATTCCTCTCGACTTTTTTGCCGCGCAGTCTCCTCAACTAGCGAGATTTTTTGCGGGCGTTTATAGCGGTCAACACCATAATTCATCAGTGCATGGCAAGAATCGAGCAGTCGTTCAACCTCTTCCACACCATAGCGTTCTTCGCATTCACTGATGTAATGGCGCGCAAATAATAAATAATCAACGATGGAACTGGCATCAGTCCATGCGCGGAATAAATAATTATTTTTAAAGAAAGAATTATGACCATAACAGGCGTGAGCCATCACTAAAGCTTGCATAGTAATGGTATTTTCTTCCATTAAATAGGCAATACAAGGATTGGAGTTAATCACAATCTCATAGGCTAACCCTTGCTGGCCGTGCTTATACTTTTGCTCGGTTTCGATAAACTTTTTACCGAAAGACCAGTGGGTATAATTAATGGGCATACCAATACTTGAGTAGGCATCCATCATTTGTTCCGAGGTAATAACCTCAATCTGATGGGGGTAGGTATCGAGCCGGTAATGTTTTGCCACCCGGTCTATTTGATCCAGATAGACCTGTAACAATTCAAATGTCCAGTCTGGGCCGTCAGTCAGGCGCTTATCTTGCGCGGTGTGTTTCGATGTTGAAGTTGTCATTAGCGCATCCTCACGGTTTTATAACCCTGCAAAATACTGGTCACTTCAATAATCCTAGCTCAATATGAACAAATTGAGGCATGGCAATACTTTATGTCAATGAATATCCGTCATCTTTCAAAATAGAGGCTCTCTATCGCGGGAATAGGGACTGTTTTTACTGGCAGAAGTTATTATCCCAAAAGAGATTTAATTAGATTATTGCTCTGTCTAATTGTGGTTATTGCAGAATATAAAACCAATAAAATTAACATCAGCAACATGGCAATTATTCATGCTGTTAATAGGGATAATAAGCGCTATTTTCAGTCATTTTTTTGTATATCCCGCTTTAAATAGCATGTTATCGCTATTTAAAGCCTGCTATTGAATTGGAAAGTGATTGCGGTGTAAATTAATTGTGAATTAAGTCACAATCTATCATTAATGTGTTGGATAGTTTTTTCTGCTGAGTTAATTTTCTGTCAACAGAATATTGTGCTTTTGATGCATTTTGTGTGGAGGTGATATGCGCGTTGTCATTTTAGGAAGTGGTGTGGTTGGTGTTGCCAGTGCCTGGTACTTAGCGAAAGATGGACATGATGTCACGGTCATTGACCGGCAGGATGGGCCAGCTCAGGAAACCAGTGCAGGTAATGCGGGCCAGATATCTCCCGGCTACGCGGCACCTTGGGCTGCCCCCGGTGTTCCTCTAAAAGCCATTAAATGGATGTTCCAACGCCATGCGCCGTTGGCGATTCACCTGGATGGCAGTGCTTCGCAGTTGCGCTGGATGTGGCAAATGCTGAGAAACTGCGACACTTCCCACTATATGATTAACAAAAGCCGTATGGTGCGGTTGGCCGAGTACAGCCGTGATTGCTTGAAAGATCTACGCGAAGATACCGGTATTCAGTACGAAGGGCGGCAAGGGGGAACGCTGCAATTATTCCGCACCGAACAGCAATTTGATAATGCAGCTAAAGATATTGCTGTATTGGATGATGCGGGGGTACCGTATTCGCTGTTAACTGCGGATCAACTGGCCACCGTCGAACCTGCTCTGGCAAAAGTGGCACATAAGCTCACCGGCGGCTTACGTCTACCTAATGATGAAACTGGCGACTGTAAGTTGTTTACCGAGCGGCTGGCAACAATGGCCGAACAGGCTGGCGTGAAATTTATCTTCAATCGCTCAGTGGAAAAACTGCTGGTGGACGGGGATCAAATTGCTGGCGTGTTGTGCGGCGATGACATCATCAAAGCCGATGCTTATGTCGTGGCTTTTGGCGCTTATTCAACTGCGCTGCTGGCGGGGTTAGTATCGATTCCGGTTTACCCGCTAAAAGGTTACTCCCTGACAATCCCCATCACCAACCCTGCTGGCGCACCCTATTCTACCGTGCTGGATGAAACCTATAAGATAGCTATTACCCGTTTTGACGATCGCATTCGGGTGGGCGGCATGGCGGAAATCGTGGGATTCAACACCCAACTGGAACAGGCGCGGCGGGAAACACTGGAAATGGTCGTCGGCGATTTGTATCCCGATGGCGGTAATATCAGTCAGGCGACATTTTGGACTGGCCTGCGCCCGATGACACCGGATGGTACACCTATTGTTGGGCGAACTTCGCTGAAAAATCTCTATCTCAATACTGGGCATGGCACCTTGGGCTGGACCATGGCATGCGGTTCAGGCCAGCTATTGGCCGATATTATGTTTGGTCGTCGTCCTGCGATTCTGGCAGATGATCTCTCGGTCTCGCGCTATAGCGCGGGCTTTCGGCCGCTGAATGTTGCGCCGTTACATGACGCTCATCCCATTCGTTAACCTATACCCGCCATACTTCAAGCTGCATGTGTGTTGGCTGCAACTCGAATTATTTAGGGGATTAGTGGATAGCCCTTTTGTTAACAACAACTGAATAGTGTTCTGGAAGGAATAAGCATGCCTCGCCCGATATCTGCCACGCTGAATTTACCTGCGCTGCACCATAATCTGAATGTTGTTCGCCGCCATGTGGGAAGGGCAAAAATTTGGTCGGTGGTGAAAGCCAATGCCTACGGTCATGGTTTAGCGCGTGTCTGGCAAGGGCTGGCGGCGACGGATGGATTTGCTTTACTGGATTTAAACGAAGCTATCCTGCTGCGAGAACAGGGCTGGCAAGGGCCAATTTTATTGCTGGAGGGTTTCTTTCAAGCGCAGGATTTGGTGCTGCTGGATCATTATCGCTTGACGACGGCGGTGCACAGTGACTGGCAACTTGAGGCTATCAAAGCGGCCCGCCTGACGGCTCCACTTAATATTTACTTGAAGTTTAATAGCGGTATGAATCGTTTAGGGTTTCCAATTGGTCAGGCGCAAGCTGTGTGGCAATGGGCCAACAGCCTCAGCAATGTCGGTGAAATCACATTAATGAGCCACTTTGCTAATGCAGATAATCCTATTGGCGCTGATGAGCAATTTGCTCAGATCCAGCAGGCCAGTGGGCATATTCCGGCTGCTCGCTGCTTTGCCAATTCAGCGGCAATATTGCGTAACCCGGACACCCATTATGACTGGGTGCGTCCGGGAATTATTCTCTACGGCGCGTCACCCAGTGGTGATATTGCAGATATTGCTGGCCTTGGTCTGCGCCCGGTGATGAGTTTGCACAGTGAGATTATCGCGCTGCAATCATTATCCGCCGGTCAAAGTGTGGGTTATGGTAGCCGTTATCGCGCTACTGGTGCGCAGCGCATAGGGGTGGTTGCTTGTGGTTATGCTGATGGTTATCCGCGTGTCGCACCGACGGGAACACCTATCATGGTGGATGGTATATTGACGCACACCGTGGGGGCGATTTCGATGGATATGCTCACCGTGGATCTCTCGCCATGTCCGCAAGCGCAGATGGGCAGCAAAGTCGAAATATGGGGTGAGAATGTGCCCATTGATAATGTGGCACAAGCCGCAGGAACGGTGGGGTATGAGTTGATGTGTGCGCTGGCAGCCAGGGTTCAGGTCACCACCGAGCGCACATAGCGAATGGTTAGTTTATCTTTTGTAATTTACCGCGCACATGCTTGCTGGCACGGCGCGCTTGCCAGGCCAGTAAGCAACCGGCCAACATCACAATAGCCAGAGATAACTTAGGTTCAATCGGTAAGGCCATCGCCAACAGACCTAATCCCGCGCCTCCTGCCATCTGTACAAACCCAACCAAGGCTGAAGCAACACCCGCTTCATTGGCATAAGGCTCCAGTGCATAGCTGGTGGCTGGCCCCATCATAAAGGCTAAACCGGCACAGGCACTGGCGACGGGTAACATGTAAACCAGCCAGTGATGCTGCACTTCAGGTGCTAAGCGCAGGCCATATAGCAGGCTGAAACAGCCGAGTGCCATCAGCACGCTACCCGTCATCAGGCAGGCTGGGCGGCCCACTTTTTGGATAATCCGATTCGCAAAAAAGCTGACGGCCATGATCCAAAAACCATTGGCACCGAACACCAGCGAGAATTGCAGCGGGCTGAGTCCAGCGCCCACCATCAAAACATTAGGCGCCAGAGAGACATAAGTTAAAGCCATTCCCATCGCGCCGGCATTCACCAGCGCGAAAGTCAGAAAACGGTCGTCACGTAAAATACGCAGATAGCTTTTAATCGGTAAACTCTTCACCGGTTGCGTATCTGCCGGGCGAGTCTCCGGTAGGAAAACGATAACCAGGATTAATACCAACAATCCGTACAGAGCCAGGAACCAGAATGGTGCGCGCCAGCCAAAGGCTTCGGCCAACAAACCACCTAATAATGGGGCTAATGCCGGTACGATATTTAATGTGCCATTGAGAAAACCAAAAGCACGGGCAGCTTCATTGCCGTTCAGGCGGTCGCGCACCCCACTGAATGCCACCACTGCCGTACAGCAAACGGCCACACCTTGTAACAGGCGAGAGCTGACAAACATGAAAGGGCTGACAGCCAGAGCAGCCATGGCGGCACCTAGCATGTAAAGGATTATCCCGATGATGGCAATCGGTTTGCGGCCATATTTGTCAACCAATGGTCCAGCAATCAGTTGCCCGACCCCCAGAACTAAAATAAACAGCGCAATGGTGGATTGGATCAATGACTCGCTACTGTTCAGCCCCTTGGCAATAGCAGGAATGGTCGGTAAGTAGAGGTCGATGCCCAGAGGGCCGAGTAGAATCAAGCTTAACAGCAGAAAAAGGAATTTTTGCATAACAACAAAACAACATCCAGATTACAAAGGCAGCAAGGATAAAGAAATTGCCGACAAATGAAAAGGTTGAGCATGACCCAACCCAGCGATAGTGACAATGTCACTTCAAACTGATGACAAACCCCAACGACTCGATCTTGCAAGGTGAAGACAGGTAGAAGAGTAAAGCGTCCGCGCCAGGGACGGCGCGGCTCGAGCCATCAGGGACGATTTTACGGCGTCTTTACGATCTGCTTGTTTTCACCGATATGGGCACTTTATCATTAACCTCGAGTGACAATGTCACTTGTTAGTGTTTAGAAATCCCTAATAGATTACTACAACCAATCATATATCTCTTATTATTCACCGTCTAACTTGTCAGACGATGCTCTAACCATTTTTCCAGTTTGATAGCGGGTAGCGCTTCGGAAAATAGAAATCCCTGACCAATCAGGTAACCTTGCCGGCTCAATAAGGTGCGCTGGGCTTCATTCTCTACCCCTTCGACAATCACCGACAATTGCAAACTCTCGCCAATACGTATCACTGCTTCACTTAGGGTTCGGCTGGTTTCATCATATTCAAGGTCATGTACAAAGCTTTTATCCAGTTTGATTTCATCGAGATCCAGGCGGCGCAGGTAACTGAGGCTAGAATAACCGGTGCCAAAATCATCCATGGATAGTCGAACCCCCAGACGATGAATTTTTTCGATTGTCGTGAATATGGCCGGATTATTTTCAATCAATATGTCTTCGGTAATTTCCAACGTCAGATCCTGCGGCGGTAAATGATAATGGTGCAAAATATGCAGAATCATGTCCGGTAAACCCAGATTGTGGAAATTGGTTGGCGATAAATTCACTGACACCGAGGGAACATCAATGCCCCGCAAACGCCAGTCGGCCAATTGCCGACATGCTGTTTCAATCGCCCATAGGGCCAGTTCATTGATAAGACCACTCTCTTCGGCCAGCGGAATAAAACGTTGTGGTGGAATATCCCCCAATATTGGGTGCTTCCAACGGCTCAGAGCTTCGACACCATACAGATGGCCATCTTTCAGCATCACTTGCGGCTGATAAAATAACTCCAGGGAGCCGATATGAAATGCATGACGTAGCGCATCTTCCATATCCTGGCGCTGTTGATTGAGATTATTCATTTCTGCGCTAAAGAAATTGAAATGCCCGCGCCCCATATTTTTCGCTTTATGCATCGCAATATCGGCATGGTTCATCAGGGTGTCCATTTCCATACCATTTTCAGGATACAAACTAATACCTACACTGGCCGACGGAATAATATTCATGTTGGCAATTTGGCAGGGCTGTGACAACAAACTGAGCATTTTCTCTACTCTTACCGTGGTTTGTTGCAGGGTGCTGGAGGTCAGAATAATGATGAATTCATCGCCAGACAGGCGGCCAATGATGTCATTTTTAGGCAAACTGTCGCGCAGGCGCTGGGCCATCGCCGCCAGTAATTCATCGCCAGCGGCATGACCAAGTGAGTCATTGACTTGTTTAAACCGATCCAGATTAATCACCAATACCGCCAGCGGATGATTCATTTCAGCTGCCAGAGCAATGGCTTGTTTGGCATACACCAAAAACTGGGTGCGATTGGGCAACCCGGTCAATGAATCATAAAAAGCCAAATGTTGAATTTGTTTGCGTGAGAGTTCTCGCTCCATAGCAAGAGAACATAAATTGGCAATTAATTTGACCAGCTGACGATGAAAATCACTGGGTTTTCGTTTCTGTTTATAATAAAAAGCAAATGTACCAAGTACTTGCCCTTGGCTGGAGAGAATAGGTGTTGACCAGCAAGCCAATAAACCATGCGGTAATATCAGATGTCGGTAGTCCTGCCACAACGGGTCAGTGGCGATATCTTGTACTTCAACCGCTTCTTTACGAAATGCAGCTGTCCCGCAGGAACCGGAAAATGGGCCAATGGGCACACAGGTGAGGATGGCCGTATAAGTCAGTGGCAGACTAGGGCCAGCAAGATGGGAAAGGTGATTCTGGCCGATACTTTGCAAAATACTGGCGGTCACCTCAGGAGCAATCCGCTCAACTTCATGACAGAGTAATGACATCACTTCTTCCAGCGGGCGCTCGCGGACCAGGGCTTCCAACACTTTATATTGCAACACTTCATACATTTTTGTCAGGGTGATATCCGTTAGCACCCCAATGCTGTAACTCTGCTCGCCTTGCTCATTAATCAGTGAGTTCATCACTGCTGAGCACCAATGGGGTTGCCGGTCTTTGCTGTAAAAAAGCTCTTTAGGCAGCAGCCGTTGGCGTGTATCGGGTGAGTGGCCATTGACTGGCGCGAGCTGTTCAGGATGCGCACTTTGCAGTAGATCGACCATATTTTGCCCCAGAGCCTGTTCTGGGGTATAGCCAAACAGTTTCGTAAACCCCTGATTAATATAAACAGCTTGTTGCCCGTGCTCGGTATTCGCGGCAATAAACATTGCGCTGTCGC